>DOPF01000080.1 GCA_003512705.1 Patescibacteria group bacterium | reverse complement strand
GGCTTGTCGTCGAAGTGTCAAACCTAAATGCCAAAATCCAAATGTCCAAATTAAATCCAAAATCCAAATGTCCAAATCTCTGACATTCATTTGGAATTTGAGCTTTGAAATTTGGATTTAAATTATTTATGCCCAAGCACCTGGTAATTGTAGAGTCCCCCACCAAGGCTAAAACCATCAGCCGTTTTTTGGGCAATGACTATAATATTGTATCATCATATGGCCACGTCAGAGACCTGCCTAAAAGCAAGTTGGGTGTGGCGGTGGATGATGACTTTACGCCCCAGTATATTATTCCCACCCGGGCCAAAAAAAATGTCACCGCCCTGACCAAAGCTGGGCAGACCGCGGATATTATTTACTTCGCTACTGACGAAGACCGTGAAGGCGAGGCTATTGCCTGGCACCTGGTGGAGGTAATGAAACCAGAGCCCCAAAAAATTAAACGCATTGTTTTTCATGAAATTACCAAAGAGGCCATAATGGCCGCCTTGCAAAACCCCCGCCTGATTGATTTGCATTTGGTGGACGCCCAGCAAGCGCGGCGGGTGCTCGACCGTTTGGTGGGTTATGAACTGTCGCCTTTTTTATGGAAAAAAGTAGCGCGCGGACTTTCCGCTGGCCGAGTGCAATCAGTGGCCGTACGGCTGATAGTGGAACGTGAACGAGCCATACATGCTTTCACGGCGCAAGAATATTGGACGATTGAAGGTGAATTTAGCAAAGATAAACTTCACTTTGCCGCCACGTTATCCCGATGGGATAATAAAACTTTAAATAAATTTGATATTGGCAATAAGCAGCAAGCGCAAGATATTGTGACCGCGCTGACAACCAAAGATTGGCAAGTGGGTTTATTAAACCGCAAACCAACCAAGCGGTCTCCCCTGCCGCCGTTTACTACCTCTACCTTACAGCAAGAAGCCAATCACCGTCTAGGTTTTTCCGTAAAGCAAACCATGATGTTGGCGCAAAGACTGTATGAGGGTAGGGATATTGGCGCCGCCGGGTCGGTGGGATTAATAACCTACATGCGTACTGACTCGGTAAACCTGGCCAATAAATTTATTGATGAGGCCAGAAACTTGATACAGCAAAATTTCGGCGCCAACTATTTAACGCCATCGCCACGCCGCTATGCTACTAAATCTAAAATGGCCCAAGAAGCGCACGAAGCTATTCGCCCCACCGTGGCCGCCCGAGAACCCGACCAGCTGCGGCCCTATTTAGATCCTAAAGAATACAAATTATATAATTTAATTTGGCAGCGCGCTATGGCCAGTCAATTACCCGACGCGCAAATAGAATCAACGTCGCTAGAGGCTACCTCCGGCGACAGCCAAGCCACTTTTAAAGCCACTGGCCAGCGGCTAGTATTTGACGGCTGGCTGCGGCTAGTGCCCGAAAAAATGGAAGAGAAAATATTGCCGTCGCTTACTGTGGGCGATGCTTTAAAATTAACCACCGCCACACCCGCCGAACACTTTACCGAACCACCGGCGCGCTACAGCGAAGCCACCTTAGTTAAAGCGCTGGAGGAATATGGCATTGGCCGGCCATCAACTTACGCGCCCACTATCTCCACTATTATCGATCGCGGATATGTGGAAAAATTTGAACGGCGGCTAAAACCGACTGATTTAGCGCTGCTAGTAAATGATTTATTAGTGGAACATTTCCCGGAAATCGTGGATTATCAATTTACCGCCAATTTGGAAAATCAATTAGATGCCATAGCTGAAGGTAAACAAGCCTGGAAACCGGTAATTGAAAGTTTTTATTTACCTTTCAAGGGCCACTTAAACAGTAAAGAGCAAGAAGTTACTCGCGCTGATGTTATGAAGGAGCGCGAATTAGGACCAGACCCGAAAACTGGCTTAATGGTTAAGGTGCGAATTGGCCGTTACGGACCATATATTCAATTGGGAAATGGCGAGGGTGATAAAAAACCTAAGTTTGCTTCCATCCCACGCGGCACCAATATGGACGAAATAACTTTACCGCAAGCGCAAGAGTTGTTGGCGCTGCCGCGTCAATTGGGCGCGGGTGATGATGGACAGGAAATTTCAGCCGGCCTGGGACGTTTTGGCCCGTATATTAAACGGGGGTCAGAATATCGATCCTTAAAAGATCCGGATAATGTTTTGGCTATTGACTTAGCGCGGGCGCAGGAAATTTTTGCCACCCAAGCCCCGCCTAGCGGCACGATTGCCGAATTAGGCGATGATAAAGATGGTAATAAAATTAAAGTTAAAGCTGGCCGTTTTGGCGCTTATGTAACCAATGGCACAATCAATGCCACTATTCCAAAAGATACTGATCCTAAAGAAGTTAAGCTAGAGGAAGCGTTGGAGATGATAGCCCAAAAAATTGCTAATCCCCATGGACGCAGGGGTAGAAAGAAAAAAGAGTAAACGCCGTTACGGTAAAATCCAAATATCAAAATCTAAATTCCAAACAAAACCCCAAAATCCAAAATTCAAAACCTTATACATTTGGTTGCTTTAGCAACCGCCCCGCCGTCGGCGGGGTGAAAGC
>DOPF01000061.1 GCA_003512705.1 Patescibacteria group bacterium | reverse complement strand
TCGTTGGCCGGTGGCTGCCCCACGTCTGGAACGTTACGCCGGTAATCGCCGTTACCTTACTCGCGGGTGCGATTTTACCGCGGTGGTGGGCCGTAGCTGTGCCAGCAATCGCGATGCTTATTTCTGATTTGATAATTGGTTTTTACCATATGCCGGTAATGTTGACCGTGTACGGCTCATTTATCGCTGTGGCGTTATTTGGCGTGTGGTTAAAAAATATGCAGCCNNCTTTTTAACCACCAATTTTGCCGTGTGGGCAAGCGGAACTTGGTATCCAAAAACTTTGGACGGCCTAATGTGGGCCTACATCCTCGGCCTGCCATTTTTTAGGAATATGATGATAGGGGATGTGGTTTTTAGTGGAATAGTGTTTGTAGTTTTTTTTCTATATAAAAAAATGAGCTTTAATTATTATGCTTTAAGATTTTTTAACCAATCTGAAAGTGACTAATATGGAACCGAAAAGTTTAAAAATTATTAATATACCCACAGGTACAGGTACATTTGTTTTAATGGATGCCAACATGCAGGGTCGAGTATCCACAACTAATAATTGCCTTACTACAAGTACAATAAATAATGCTGAATCAGCAAATTATTATATAAAAAATAATGTTCCAATAATTGACGATGCCCCAATCACAACAGCAAATACTAGTACGCTTAAAGATACTATTTATAAATTTATGCAGGCGGATAGGACTGTTAGCTACACCCTAAACTGTATAAATGGCACTTGGTATATTAATAATAATGATTTAGGTAAAAAAATGTCATTGCCGCAACATTTTTTAGATAAAAAACCCAATAGATATTGGGCGGATTTGGGTTTCTTTATGACCGGGGTGGCTTGTTACGATTTGGGGATAAATGTTACACTAGCGACCAAGGAGAAATTACTTCTAAATACTTTTCTTGCTTATACTTTCATTATATAAAATTATGTTTCAGAAAGCTTGCAAAAAAATAGAGCAGAGTTTATATGGAATAATGGCCCATTCAGTGGTCAGTAGGGTAGGGGATAAAAGTAATATAAATTTTACAACTGGCACAGGTTTTATGGTTGATAATGGTTATATTGTTACAGCTGCTCACCTTGTACATATCGAAAGCAATATAAAAGGGCCAACCCAACAAGTATTCGAAGTAATTAATGCAACAGAAATCGGAAACCAAACAGAAAAAGCTACATTAATTGCCGAAGATATAGGTCGTGATATAGCTCTTTTGAGGATAGATAATCCTCGTAACGAAAAAACCGTCACTTTGGAAGGAAGTCGAGTTTCCAGAGGTGAGTCGTGTGGATTTTTAGGTTTTCCTTTATCGGGTGTGGTTTTTTTACCAGATGGTAAGAGAAATTTTGGTCTTACCGAAAGATTCCAAAGTGCCTATATTTCTAATTATAATAAATTTCCGAATATTAGGGGAGAGATGATGGATTTTTATGAAATTGATGCATTGATGTATGGCGGCTCGAGTGGGTGCCCCGGCTTTATAGCTAATTCAAAAGTATTTGGAATGCAGGTGGCGTCTGTTATGCAGAAAGGGAAGGATGGGCAGATAGGCGAGCGCGTTGCTATTTCATTAGTAATACCATCACGGGATATAATTCACTTTATTAAGCTCAATAAAAAGTAGCCTTTTTATAAACAACACAATCTTTCAGGGTGGCTGGTGTAAATGATTTATATTAAGATGCAAAATTCAAACCAACCGCCACGTGCCTTGATTGATGTAGGATTAAATATGTTTGTAGATACAGTGAAGTTGCGGGGGTTGCCGTTGCCGATCGTGGAAGTTGAAATGAAAAAATTAATTTGGCATTTTGATATGCCAGTATGGGAAAAGGACGGAACAGATGATTGGAATCTTACCCCGTGGGAAGTTATACGAAAAGAAAAAGGATCGGCAGAGCATCAGAAAAAAGTTGCCGAAGCCGATACTAGCCACCCCATTATCATAACAAATTACAATTCAAGATATGTTGTGCTTGATGGCGTTCATAGGCTCGTAAAAGTATATATGAATGGCGAAAAGAAAATTAAAGCCAAAATTATTCCAACTGAATATCTTTCCCGCAAAGAATTTCAGACTTAATACCCTATATATTTATAATTGACATAACTAACTTTCAGCATTAAGATTTGGCCATGGAAAATACGAATTTTGAGCATCAACCAACCCCCGAAGATATAGGCAAAATAGATGCCTTGGTAGCCAAAGCCCGGGAGATTTTGAGTAACGCAGAAGCAATGGATAATCTGGGCGACAATGCTCGGCGAATTGCGCAGGAATCTGTTGAGAGTGTGGAAAATAATAATTTAATCGCTATCGAGCAGGGTATGGAAGAGGTCGGTGATGATTTGGCTGAGTTAATCACCGACGAAGACGACATAGAAGAGTTAAAAAAATTGCGTGCCGAGGCCCAAGAAAAGTTGGCGGACGAAACTTCTCCCTTTTTAACAAACGTAGACAAAGGCAGTTCAGACGAGATATTTTTTAGAGTTTTTATAGTGGAAGTTCCCGATTCGGGAGTTTCTATAAACCCTCAAGCCAAACAGCGTGATGGCGTTCCGCGTCCAGACTTGGCGGCTATTGAAACAACCCCATTTAAAACCGACCGGGCATTTATCGTTGATTTATTAGATGATCCATTAGTCAAAGTTTTAAGGTCTCCCGATATGCCGTCCTCTCTTAGAATGCAAAAGGAATTGGAACAGCAGGGGGTGTTTTCAACCGACACATATAAAAGTGTTCTACGCAGACAATACGATCATTTTATGAAGACGGGTGATAAAGTTTTTTGGCAGAAAACCATAGAGCTTGAAGGGTTAAGCAATGTAGAGCCAATATCTGATGCTGAAGTGGAAGAACTAGTAAGACCAGTAATACGCGAGGCGTATAAAAATAAGTTAGGTTTGTAAGGTTTTAAATAAAAGTATTTTTTACATAATTAACCAACCATTCAGGGAAGCTGGTGCTCCGCTTTGACGGAAATTCCAGCACAGTCCCGCTACGGTGATTCCACATAGGTAATTTTGTGGGTTAGGGATTTTGTCCCAGGTGGGACAAAATCCCTATAACACATTCCTTTATTTCTACGTTGGATGAGTCCGATTACTGAATGGCCCCCTCGTCAAGCTCAGGGCGCCACAATTATTTCATGTTCTGGTGTGGCGTGATCAATAGTCTTAATCTTCCTTCGCGAGAGAGGAGATGAGAATGTAAGTATTTAAGTACGTACTTAAGTAATTATCTTTTCAACCCCGCTCTCGCAGTGGGGTTTTCTGTTTAAAATGACGATAGCCAAACGCCGTAGTGAGGAAACAGAATTTGTGCAGGCCCCTTGGGTTGACAAGCAAATTCGTTTGGCCGAACCGGCGTTTGCCGTGACGTGCTAGGTGTGGGGTTGTTAGGGGTAGAGGGCGAGCTTCGCTAACTCTTAAGCCCTCTACCCCTGACGAAAATAATAATATTTAACCAATAATTATTAATTAATCAAAAATATATGTTTAAAAATATATCCAAACTCTTACTCTCCCCCCTGCTCTTACTTGCTTTTGTTTTACCAGCCAAAGCCGATGTGGCCGCGGGAGTTTCTTATCTCAAAACCCAAACCCAAGACGATTGGGTTATTATGGCTTTGGCCGCGGCCGGGGCGCACCCCGATAGTGCGCCGCTGCAATCATTTAGCGGCACACTCGCCACAGACTATGCCAAAAGAATTTTAGCCTTAGCGGCCTTGGGTGAAAATCCCAGCACATTTACCAATGTGGATTTGGTGGCGGAACTTTTAAATATGGCTCAAGCCGAGCAAATCGGCGACCCGGATTTATTAAACGACGATGCTTGGGGAATTTTAGCCCTGCGCTCGGCTGGCGTTCCGCCCAATGCCAGCGTTATAACCGATGCGGCTAGTTATTTATTAAGTCACCAACAGCCCGATGGCGGCTGGAGTTGGAGTACCAGTTTTACATCAGACACCAACGACACGGCCGCGGTTATAATGGCACTGTTAGAGGCTGGCTATTCCAGCTCTGACCAAGCTCTTCAAGATGCGGTAGGGTATTTGGAATCTACCCAAAAACCCGCCGGTGGCTGGGCCTATGAACCAATTTGGGACGCTGACACCGCTTCTACCGCTTGGGTGATAACCGCCTTAACAAAATTAAACCAAAATGTGTCGGACTGGGCAAATCCCGAAGAATTTTTATTGTCGTTGCAAACCAATGATGGTTCGTTTAAATGGGTGGCAAGTGATGCCGCTGGTTCAGCCGGTATGACAGCGTTCGCGCTCATTGCTTTGGCTAATAAAACTTTTCCAGTTAAAGTGGTGGCGCCGGCGCCATCGCCCACCGCGGCCGCGCCGCGCTTGCCCCAAGTGGATTTGGTGTTATCAACTCCCATGGCTAGTTTAGATGGCTTAGCTGGCGATGAGCTTGAATATACCATGACAGTTCAAAACCTGGGGCCAGACACCGCGACTAACGTAGTCATAAATAATTTAGTGGCAGATTTTAATGACGTAGCCGTGTCAGTAGATGCTGGCAGTTACGATCTTACTACGCGTGTTTGGCAGCTAGGTTCTTTAGCAGTTAACGAAACTAAACAAGCCAGCATAAAATTAGTTTTGCCAGCCGCGGAAGCTTATAATTGGGACATTACCGCCACCGTAGCGGAAGCTGAAGTTGATGCTAATAACAACACCGTGGCCATAGATTTAACAGTAACCGCGCCGGAAGTTGTAGAGGTTCAAGAGGAAGGACAAGTATTAGGTAAGGCGGTGTCGCGCTGCGATTTACCCGACACGGCTGGAGAAGTTAACCCCGCCTTGGCTGGGTATATATTAAAACCAACCGAAGGCGGTGATTTATGGTATTATGATCCAGTTAGTTTAAAGCGTTACTGTTTGCCCGACGCTGATATGGCCTACATTGCGCTGGGGCAATTTGGTTTGGGAATTACAAATGCTGATCTAGAAAAAATTCCGGTTGCTGGTATGGGAGGCGGCGAGGCAGATGAAAAATTGGTGGATAAGCTGCGCGGTCGCATTTTACTGCAAGTGGAATCAGTGGGCGAAGCTTGGTATGTCGCCCCGCTTTCGGGCCAGCGGCATTATTTGGCTAATGGCGCTGAGGCCTTGAACATTCTAACTTGGCTAGCCCGCTCAGCCTCGGCTAAGGAAATTTTCCCCATCCCGGTAGGCGAATTATAAAGCCTAAATATAGTTACGACAAAACTTCCATACTTCCCAGTATCAAAGTTTTGTCCGATTTGTAATTAGGTGGTTGTTTGTTAAAAATTTAGGTTTATTTCTTTTATTACTATTTTCCTATTCGCGCGAATTAGAAATAGGTGGTTATTAGGTATTCTGAATAAAAAAGGACGGAGGGTTTCCGTCCAGTGGGTAAGCAGATTTTGCCGAAGCGCTTTAGCGTTTGGCTGGTGATAAACTGAATGTGGCGCTGAGGCCAGGCGGTCTGCCGCTAGGGTAGTGGGGGTAACTTCTTTTAGCGGACCGGCGACCTTTTTTGGCGCCAGTCTTTAATTTTCCCTGAGAACGTTTTCGGTTTCTGGCCATGTGGCATCCTTAGCGTATGTGTTGTGGGGAGCTATTTTATTAGGGTGGGTATTTTTAATTACCTTAGCAAAGTAATCCAACCTAGTCAACGATTTTATTTTTCTAAATCCAAACTTTGATATTTTTCTAAGATTTGCTATACTAATTTTTGCAATATGCCAGAGGATTTTTCCACTAATTCTGACATAAAATCGTTGTTGGAGCAAAATCTAAAATATTCCAAAGAAATTTTGAATTCCACGGAAAAAGTGCGGAAATATTTAATGGTTCGCCAGGTGTGGGGCTTTGTAAAGTTTGTTATCGTGGTCGGTTTGATAGTTTTTGGCTTTATTACGGTGAAACCGTTTATTAATCAAGCCGCTTCCACTTATAAAGAGTTGTTAGATACCGGCGCCAGCTTAAAAAGCGGAAGTGAAGGATTGCAGGATTTGGTAAATCAGTACCAGCAGTAAATTTTAAATATTCTTCTAGTTGATCATTAATTAGACTTATTTATGTTCCTTGATGAACCAACATCAGCAATAAAAAAAACTCCTAAAATTAACACCCCCGGCCCGGCTTGGGCTATGTGGTTGGTGGTGGCGGTGTTGGCCTTTATTTCTGGTGCCGCCGGCGCGTTAGTAGTGCAGACGTATTTAGGGGGAGCGGCGTCTTTGCCGGCTATCAATGAAATGGTCGGTCGGCGAACCGTTACTTTGCAAGAAGAATCATCAACTACCGCGGCGGTAAAAAATGTATCACCATCGGTGGTCAGTATTATTATCACTAAAGACGTTTCTAAACTATATAGTAATTCGCCGTTTGATCAATTTTTTGGTCCCAACTCGCCATTTAACTTTTTCTTTAACGGTCAACCGGTACAACCCCAACAGCCCCAAACTCCCGAAGGCAAGCAAGAAATCGGTGGAGGTACAGGCTTTGTTATTGATAGCGCCAAGGGGTTAATTTTAACCAATCGCCACGTGGTGGATGATACCGAGGCCGAGTACACCGTGCTGACTAATGACGGCAACCGTTACGAGGCGACGGTGGTGGCTCGTGATACTTTAGGCGACATGGCGATAGTTCAAATTACCAATCACAATATACCCCAGGTGACTTTGGGTGATTCTGACGGCGTGCAATTAGGGCAAACCGTCATAGCCATTGGCAATGCTTTAGGGGAATACCGTAATACCATTACTAAAGGAGTGGTGTCGGGTATTGGCAGAAATATCGTGGCGGGGGATAATCGGGGATCGTCCGAAAATTTAGAGGGAGTGTTTCAAACTGATGCGGCCATTAACCCGGGCAACTCCGGCGGGCCGCTAGTTAATTTACAAGGGCAAGTTATTGGTATGAACACAGCAGTTAGCCAACAGGGGCAGCTGATTGGTTTTGCCATTCCGATTAACGAAGCTAAACGGATGATATCAAGTTATGCCAAGTACGGTAGAATTGTACGGCCGTTTTTGGGCGTGCGCTATACCTTGATTACCCCCGAATACGCTAAGGCTAATAATTTATCGGTTGAATACGGCGCTTTGATAGTTAAAGGCGACCAAACGAACGGCCCGTCGGTACTTGTGGGCAGCCCGGCCGAGAAAGCTGGCCTAAAGGAATTAGATATTATTTTAGAAGTTAATGGCCAAAAAATAGATTCGGGGCACAGCTTGGCGCGTTTGCTGGCGCAGTTTAACCCCGGCGACAACGTTAAGTTAAAGGTTTTACGGGACGAAAAAAATATTGAGCTGACGGCTGTGTTAGAGGAGTACAAGGAGTAAGGAATTTTTTAAGCCCCCGATGTACATCGGGGGCTTTTGGTTTATTTCAAAAAATACTGTATT
>DOPF01000021.1 GCA_003512705.1 Patescibacteria group bacterium | reverse complement strand
TATGAAACGAATAGCTTTGGCGATTTTATTTAGCTTAGTAATAGCTCCGGTTTTAGCTTTACCAGCCTTGGCTAAGGGTAGTCAGCCCGATGTTTATTTACCTTCTACCGAAACCGTATCGGGAAATTATTATAAAGTCGGCGGCACAGTGGAGGTGGCGGGTAAAGTAGCCAGTGACGTGGTAGTGGCTGGAGGCAATGTAATAATTAGTGGTGAGGTTGGTGGCGATGTTTTAGTGGTGGGCGGGAATATCAGAATTACTGGATCGGTTGAAGGTGATGTTAGGGTTATAGGTGGAAATGTGGAACTAGCCGGACCGGTGGGTAAAAATGTTTCGGTGGCGGCTGGAACTTTAACCATTGCATCTAGTTCTAATATAAATGGTCACTTAACAGTAGCGGTGGGCGCTTTAGATTTACGAGGGGCAGTGGTGGGTGGTGTAGCGGGGGCCGCCGGTAGTGTTATTATCGCTGGGACTATTAAAGGTCCCACCGATATAATTTTGGATAAGGAAGGTACATTGCAAATAAGGGATACCGCTGTAATTCAAAGCCCTTTTAAATATTCAGCTTATCACGAAGCTCAGGTGGCGGAGGGGGCAAATTTGAGCGAGGCATTACAGTTTAATCAACTAAACTTAAAGGAACGCTCTTGGTCGGAAAAGTTTGATTGGTTAAGACATTTAATATCGCTGTTTGCTATGCTTATTATTGGTATGATTTTTGTGGTAATGGTACCTAAATTAGTTGAACAAATAAATTCTGAAGCATTGGTAAAACCATGGGCCAAAATNNTATTGGTTAAAAAATAATAGTAAAATGGCTTGGTGGTCTAAAATGTCGCCGTTGGTTATGATGAGTGTCGGTATTTTAGTTTTTAAAATATTAACCATGTTACCATTTGTCGGTGGCTTGGTAGTTTTTGTTGGATTGTTGTGGTTATGGGGAACGCTGGCATCTGTTAAGAAGCAATTAATACTGAATTACCGATAAATTTGTGAATTGGTCTCCTGATATTTTTAAATCCTACGACGTTAGGGGGGTATACCCGTCGCAACTTAATGATGGGGCTGCCGAGGCTATAGGTTTGGCTGTTGCAAGTTTGTCGGGGGACAAAAAAATAGTAATCGGTCGTGATATGCGATTATCAAGCCCGGCTTTACACCAAGCGCTATTAAAAGGATTAATAGCTGGCGGTGCTGTGGTTTCTGATATTGGTTTGGTGCCAATTGATGCGGTTTATTTTACGACCAATAAGTTTAGTTATGACTGGGGAATAATGATAACCGCCTCGCATAATCCGGTTGAATATAATGGTTTTAAGATCATCGGCCGCGGGGGTAAGTGGTTACGGGGTGCTGAACTTAAGGATTTGGTTTTACAAAATTTTAAACCAGCGCCGACGCCCGGCCATGTAGCAAATCTGGATATTTGGCCAGAATACATTGAGCATCTATTGTCTTTTGTCGATATAAAAAAATTAAAACCGCTAAAAGTGGTAGTTGATGCCGGCAATGGCATGGCCGGTGCGGTAATACCAAAACTATTTGCTAAGTTACCGTTTAAATTGTCGCCGCTTTATTTTGAGCTGGATGGTCGGGCGCCGCACCGGCCATTTAATCCGCTTATGCCGGGTGCGGCTGCGGCCGCCAGTCGACAACTACGACAAACGGGCGCCGATGTCGGGGTAATGTTTGATGGTGACGCCGACCGAGTATTTTTTTTAGATGAAAAAGGTAAGTTTGTTTCGGCGGATGTAACTTTACTGTTACTTGCCCGCGAATTTTTAAATCGCGAGCCTGGCGCGGCCATTGCCTACAATTTAATTTGCTCTAAGGCCGTACCAGAATTTATAACCAAGTGGGGTGGCCGGCCACTGCGATCGGCGGTGGGATATGTTAATGTGGCGAAGCAGCTGGCCGAAAATAACGGAGTTATGGGCGGGGAATTATCAGCTCACTATTCGTTTAGAGATAATTTTAATACCGACTCTGGGTTTATCGCTTTGCTGGTAGTACTAGAACTTTTATCGCGATTAAATAACCCTCTTTCGCAGTTGGTTAAAGAATATTCTCCTTACTTTAAATTACCTGAAATAAATTTATCTGTTGCTAATAAACAAGAGATGATTAATCGAGTTAAAAAGAATTATGGCGACGCCGCCATAGACGAGTTAGATGGGATTACTATTACTTACCCCGACTGGTGGGTTAATGTGCGGCCGTCAAATACCGAGCCTTTATTAAGGGTTACCATAGAGGCTAATACGGAGAAACTGTTGCAACAAAAACAAACCGAGGTACTCAATGTTATTAAGGATTATGGAATACCTAAGCACGAAATCCGAAATCCTAAATAAATCCAAATGTTTAAAATTTCAATATTAAAACTTTTTTAGTAATCATGGCTTGTTTAGGAATTAGAAATTAGGATTTAGAAATTTTATTTATGATTGGTTTATTTGATTCTGGAATTGGCGGGCTAACTGTAGTAAAGGCTATTTGGGAAAAGTTGCCCAATATGCCGCTGGTTTATTTTGGTGACACCGCCCGCACCCCTTATGGAAACAAAAGTGCCGAAGTGGTTAGTCAGTATGGCGTCGAGGCAGCAGAATTTTTAGTATCCCAAGGTGCTACGGTAATCGTGGTGGCCTGCAATACTGTTTCGGCCGTGGGTATGG
Organism: Patescibacteria group bacterium; assembly: GCA_003512705.1. Lineage (GTDB taxonomy): Bacteria > Patescibacteriota > Patescibacteriia > Veblenbacterales > UBA10138 > UBA10001. The sequence goes on along the minus strand of DOPF01000021.1, from coordinate 1,722 downwards.
AAGCTATTAAAAATAAATTTCCTAATCTGCCAATTTTTGAAGTTATTACCCCAGCAGTAAACCGAATAAGGAATTCAAGTAAGAGTAAGCGAATCGGTATTATCGGTACACGTACTTTAGTTAACAGTAAAATTTATTCCTCCTTATTAGCTGATTTTGAAGTATTTCAGCAAGCGGCACCGTTATTGGTTCCGTTAGTGGAAGAAAATTGGCTTAAAAAACCAGAAACTAAAAGAATTATTAAGTTTTATCTATCGCCATTAAAGCGGCAACAAATAGACGCTTTGGTATTGGCCTGTACCCACTATCCGTTATTAAAATCATTGATCGCGCCGCGGATTGGTCGGCGAGTTAAGATAATTGATCCGGCCGATGAGACCGCTGCCGTATTGGCAGATTATTTAATTAAAAATAATCAGGCCGACAAATCGGGCGATAGCCATTTTTACGTGTCGGATTTAACGCCGCAATTTCAAAATATTGCGGAATCGTGGCTTAAGCGTAAAATAAAGTTAGAGAAAGTAACTGTATAATTCCTAATTACTAAATTCTAATGTCTAAACCATGCCTGCGGCAGATCACCTGTAGGGTGACAATACAAATTCCATTACTTATTGTCATTGCGAGTGGTAACGAAGCAATCTAACCTCATTAAATCAAAATGTCAAAATCAAAATATCAAAACGTTTTGAATTCTTATCATTCGGATTTGTTTTGGAACAAACAAATTCTAGATTCTAGATTCTACTTTCTAAATTCTAATTTTTTATGGCCCAAATAGTTTTTACTGGCATTGAGGGCTGGGAGGAGCCTTATTTACAGGAAAAACTTCCCGGTCATCAACTCACATTTATCCGGCGTCCACTACAACAGCAGGACTGGCCGGGTTTGGCGCGTACGGAAATTTTATCGCCGTTTATTTATACCGCCGTAAACGCCGAGGTTTTAGATAAACTGCCAAATTTAAAATTTATTGCCACCCGATCCACCGGGTTTGACCATATTGATGTGGAGGTTTGCCATGAACGGAAAATAAAAGTAGCCAATGTTCCTTATTATGGCGAAAACACCGTGGCCGAGCATACTTGGGCGTTGATTTTGGCCTTATCCCGAAAAATTTTTCAATCTTATGAGCGCACGGAGCGGGGTGATTTTTCTAATGATGGTTTGCGGGGCTTTGATTTAAAAGGAAAAATTTTGGGTGTAATTGGTTGCGGACATATTGGCCAGTCGGTAATTAAAGTAGCTGAAGCATTTGGTATGAAGGTGGTGGTGGTTGATGTTAACAAAGATAGCACCCTGGCGCGGGAGTTAAATTTTGAGTACGTTACTCTAGATGCTTTATTAAAAGAGTCAGATGTTATCACTTTGCATGCGCCGTACAATAAAAAAACTCACCACCTGCTTAATGCTGATAATCTTAAGCTTATTAAGCATGGCGCCATTTTAATAAACACCGCCCGTGGCGGTTTGATAGATACCGTTGCTTTGGTGGATGCCTTGGAAAAGGGGATGTTATCGGGTGCTGGGCTGGACGTTTTGGAAGAGGAATGTTATATCAAGGAAGAAACCGAGCTGTTATCAGAAGAATTTAAAAAGAAATGTGATTTAAGAACATTATTAGCCGACCATATGTTGATTCAACGGCGTGATGTTATTATCACCCCTCATAACGCCTTTAACAGTAAAGAGGCTTTATCTCGCATAACTGAAACCACGATT
>DOPF01000033.1:524-4457 GCA_003512705.1 Patescibacteria group bacterium | reverse complement strand
TACCAGAGCAAGCTGGTTTATACGCCGTGCCGGGGCATCCTAATCTAATGTTACGGGTGTTTGTTTATCATGGCAAACCAGATGGGGTAGGAAACGGCAAACCCGCGCCGTTCGTTCCGACCTTAGTTTGTCAATCAACCACGGTGGTTGATCAGGATTCAACCGCGGTTGTGCCCGGCGCAGGTTGGACCTTGCCCTCTGCTTGGACTTACAACTTAAACCTAGCCAGTGTGCCATCTAGCGTTGGTTCAACTAATTTAGTTACCGTGGCCGACAATGGTTTTAACGCTTGGCTGGGGGTTAACGATGTTAATGCGGCGGTGAATATAACTCGGGGAAGCGATACCTCGATTGCCAGAGCGCAGCGCGATTACCAAAATATTATTACTTGGGGACGCACATCTGGCTCCGCCTTAGCTACCACTTATATTTGGTATGATACCACCACCCATGAAGCGGTTGAGATAGACACCATTATGAATAAAAAATTCACTTGGTATTGGTCTAATCCCTCAACTTGGCCAGCCAATCAAACCTGCGCCTACAGCGGCGTTTATGATGCGCAAAATATTTTAACTCACGAACTTGGTCACACTTTTGGTTTAGATGATACTTATACCAGTGCGTATGTAAATAACACCATGTATGGTTCGGGGTCAAAAGGGGAAACCAAGAAAAATACCTTGACTACGGGTGATGCCAATGGCGTAGCGGCGCTGTACTAAGATTAAAATATTAATTTAAAAACAAGAACGAGGTGTGAGCCACGTTCTTGTTTTGCGCTTGACTTGCCAGACGGGGAGTATTAAGGTTATTTAAACTGTAAATATAATTGAACATTCCCAACAATTAATATCGGAGAGGCAAAAATGCGGCCAATTGAATTTTTATTTGTGGTTGCCCTGCTATTATACAGCTATGTAATTTGGTGGCACAAAATAAAATGCCAACTGAAACTGTGGATGGTGGTGCTTTTTAGCATCGGATTATCCGCTGATATTACCGGAACATTTATTTTATGTAATATTATGAATCCAGCCAACTGGAAACTCAATGCCCATGTAGCATCAGGTTTTGTTTCATTGCTGATCATGGCGGAGCACTTCCGCTGGGCGGTAAATGCCTTTAGGGGTAAGAGAAAGTATGAGCGCCGTTTTAATCGTTTTTCTATCCGCGCTTGGCTTTTGTGGCTGGCGGCCTTTGCTTCGGGCTTCTTTATTTAATAAGTAGCCCAACAATATTGTGATGCCGTTTAGGGCGACTTAAACGGCGTTTTTTTATTCTTTTATCCTTTGGCTATTACTAACCCCCAAACTTCTCTGGCGCCGGCGGTTTTTAAAACTTTGGCGCATTCTTCCATGGTGGCGCCGGAAGTGTAAACATCATCTAACAAAATAATGGTTTTACCAGTTACATTAGCGTTGGGTTTTAATGCAAAAGCGCCTTTAACATTTTGCGCGCGCTTAGCTTCGGGTAAATCCACTTGGGCCTTATTAAATTTCTTCCTGCGCAAGTAATCAACCACGGGTAAATTGATTTGTTGGGTTAGTAAAGCGCTTAGCAATTTAGCTTGATTAAAACCCCGGGCCCGTTCGCGTTGGGCGCTTAAGGGTACGGGTTGTAATTCCCATTCGAAGCGTGGGGTAGGGTGCCAGACCGGGGGCAGGCCAAAAATTTGCATAGTTATTACCAACACATCAGCTAGGCGCGGGGCCACGTCTTTAACCCCGTCATATTTTAATCCACGGATAAGCGCTCGGATAATTGGGTCGCCGTAATTTTGGCTTACCCACAAGCCGGTTAAAGAATGCTTGACTTCGCAGTTGGCGCAAAATTTACCTAAACTAGACGCTTGGCCGCAGTCCGGGCAACGAAGCGCGCGGATAAATTTTAATTTTAGCCAGCATAAATCACAGCACCAACCTCGGCCTTCGGTTTTGCAGGCTAAACAAAAAGTGGGAAAAATAGCATCGAGCACCAAACCCCAAGCAGTTTTGATATTATTACTAATTTTAGTAATCGTTTGCACAGATTTAAATTCTTTTCATCAGGGGTAGAGGGCTCAGAGTTAGCGAAGCTCGCCCTCTACCCCTGACAACCCCACACCTAGCACGCCACGGCAAACGCCTGTTCGGCCAAACGAATTTGCTATGCTAAGCGACCATAACACGCAAATTCTGAGGGCCTCACGACGGCGTTTGGTTTAACAAATAACTGCCACTATCGCGTAGGTTCGTTACAGAGCAGAAGTTAGGAGCGTAGGCGCGAGCGTGTTATGGCCGTTGAGCATAGCGAGCGCCAGCGATCTAACGAGCACTGTAGAACCGAAGCGCTAAGTGGCGCTTTTTGTCACCACTTTTTCTAAAAAAGTGGTGAAAAGAAATAATGATTTATTCCACCACTATCTCTTTATCCTTAACCTTAATAGTCACCGCACCAGTTTTTGGCTTGCCTTTGGCCAGTAGCGTGTCGGAAATATAATTCTCAACTTTTTCCTCTATAAAACGCCTAACGCCTCGCGCGCCTTGCGTGGGCGACCAAGTGGCCTGGGCTATGGCTTTGGCTGCTCCAGTCCCGAGCTTCACCGTCAGTCCGATTTTTTGACTAGATAGGCGGCTATTAAGTTCGTTAATTTGCATCTTAACTATCTCTTCAATATTTTTCTCCGTCAGCGGGTTAAATACCATTATGGCATCTAAGCGATTTAAAAATTCGGGGCGAAAGAATTTTTTAACCTCATCCATAATCGCCTCGCGGGTGGTAGCGTATTTATTGGCGAATTTTTGCTGAGCCTCGGGAGTGGCGGCTTCAAAGCCAATATTGGCCTGTTCATTTAATTCTTTAATGCCTAAGTTGGAGGTTAAGATAATTAAACTGTTTTTAAAATTTATTTGTTTACCCGCCGCATCGGTCAAATGACCTTCGTCTAAAATTTGAAGCAAAAGATTAAACACATCCGGATGGGCTTTTTCTATTTCATCAAATAANNTTTTTCTATTTCATCAAACAAAACTACCGAGGCCGGACGGCGCTTTACCTGGTCAGTTAATTTATTGGTGTCTTTATAACCCACATACCCAGCGGGCGCACCGATAAGTTTAGATACATTAAACCCTTCAGAAAATTCCGCCATATCAAGCCGCACCAGTGCGTTAGCATCACCAAATACTTCACGGGCCACCACTTTGGCTAGTTCAGTTTTGCCAACTCCAGATGGGCCTAAGAACATAAAAGTACCAACCGGACGGGCGGTTCCCCCCAAACCCAAACGGCCGCGACGTATAAACCGGCTGACGGTAGCCACGGCTTCAGCTTGGCCTTTGACAAATTGGCTTAAAGTTTTTTCTAAATTAGTCAGACGGCTTTTATCATCGGTCATTAAATCAGCCATTGCCACGCCGGTCATTTGCGCCACCACGGCGGCAATATTATCTCGCTTCAGCTCACCCACAAAGGTTTGGGCCTGCCCGCGTTTTTGCTTAATTTTATCCAATTCTTCGCGCGTTTTGGCTTCCTGATCCTTATATCCAGTCGCTAAAGAAAAATTTTCATCGGCAATGGCAATTTCTTTAGCTTCGGTCAGCTGTTTTAATTTGGCTTCCAACTCNNCTTAGCTTGCGCACTTCGCCCGACGGCTTAATATTCGTGCGCAAGTGCGAAGCGGCTTCATCCAGCAAATCTATGGCCTTGTCCGGCAAAAATTTTTCCGGCAAGTATCTTTCCGATAAATACACCGCCGCGTCAATAACATCGTCAGAAATTTTAACGCCGTGGAATTTTTCATAATTGCCTTTTATACCTTTCAAAACTTTTACCGCCTCGGCCGGTGACACTTCTCTTACCGTTACCGTTTGAAAACGCCGTTCCAACGCCGCGTCCGACTCTATATTTTTCTTATACTCTTCTTGGGTGGTGGCGCCAATACAGCGAATT
>DOPF01000033.1:0-485 GCA_003512705.1 Patescibacteria group bacterium | reverse complement strand
TCCAGCGCGTAGATTTTTTTGTTTATCAACCACTCCGGCACGCTGCCTTCGCGAATGCGTTTGGCCAACCCTTCTACAATAGCGGTTTTACCAACACCGGGATCTCCTAATAACATGGGGTTGTTTTTAGTGCGGCGCGCCAAGATATTAATCAGCCGGGTAATTTCCGCTTCGCGCCCTATTACCGGATCAATCTTTTTTAACGCCTCATCGCCGGTTAATTCCGTGCCAAAAAAGTCCAAAGCCTGTAGCGGCGGCTCGGCGCCTGGTTCTAACTTAGTTTCGCTGGGTGTAAACGCCTCGGTGATGTCGGGAAATTTAGAAGTACTTTTAAGCACCGACGAAATATTGTGCTTTAATTTGTTTACGTCCACTTCTAACGTTTGCCAAAGGTTTTTAGTTTCCTCGTCGTCGGTTGTAGCCAACGCTTCCAGCAAATGTTCGGTGCCAACATAATGGTGCCGGTACCGCCACGCCGTGACCAC
>DOPF01000035.1 GCA_003512705.1 Patescibacteria group bacterium | reverse complement strand
TAGTTATTAACGGACACTCGTGGCTGGAAATTATCCGCGGCCTTAAGATGGTAAAAAAAAATACTGGAAGGCCACTCGCTATAATTGCTAAAACCATCAAAGGTCAGGGAGTTAAATTAATGGCTAATAAATTAGGCTTCCACGGACGTGCTTTGTCGCCTAAAGAGTTAAAAACCGCTTTAAAGGATTTAGGGCCAGTTGATTTGAAAATTAAAGGTGAAATTGGTAGGCCACTGGAAAAGTTAAAGCCAAAATTACCGCAGCGTGCGCTAGTCAAAAGTAAATATAAGCTGGGTGATGATGTATCAACTCGTGAAGCCTATGGCCGCGCTTTGGTTAACATATACCCTAGTTACCCTAATATGGTAGTATTGGACGCGGAAGTTGGAAATTCAACTTTTGCGCAAATTTTTGCCAAAAAGTACCCCAAAAGATTTTGGGAAATGTTTATTGCCGAGCAAAATATGGTGGGAGCGGCGGTGGGCTTATCACGCTCCGGCCTTATGCCGTTTGTCTCTACGTTTGCTGCTTTTTTTACGCGCGCCTTTGATCAAATCCGCATGAGTCAGTATTCGGGTGCCAACATAAAATTTGTCGGCTCGCATGCCGGCGTCTCCATTGGCGCGGACGGGCCATCGCAAATGGGTTTNNGTGTTGTATCCAGCCGACGCGGTAGCTTGTGAAAAATTAGTTGAGGCGGCCGCTCGGCATCAGGGCATTGTTTATATTCGCACCACGCGCAACAAAACGAAAGTTCTGTATAAATTAACAGAAAGATTTATTATCGGCGGCAGTAAAGTTTTGCGGCAAAGTAATAAAGATGTGGGCACTGTAGTAGCTGCCGGCATTACTTTATATGAAGCTCTAGCCGTGGCCGATCAATTTAAAAAACGTGGTCAAAATATCAGGGTGATTGATTTATACAGTGTTCAACCATTAGATAAAGCCACTTTACTTAAAGCGGCCAGGCAAACCAAGTTTATTTTAACAGTTGAAGATCATCGGCCAGCCGGAGGGCTTGGTGAGGCCGTGGCGGCGGCCTTAGCGCCTTATAAAGCCAAAGTGGTGTCATTGGCAGTTAATAAACAACCCTTAAGCGGTGAACCTCAACAGTTGTTAGATTACGAACAAATCGGCGCTAAAGCCATAACTCGAGCTATTAGCCGTTTACTGAAATCTTATATTTAGTATGACTTCAGCTTGATAAAGTAGAGCAAGATATTTACAGTCGGCTTAGATTGTTGCCACCATTTCAGCCCGGAGGCAAGTTATTTATTATAATTCACCAGGTAGCTCGTCAATTCCCGCGAACTCCTTGACTATGATTGGTTTAACTAATTTAGTTTGAGATTGCCGCATTTGAGTAGTTATCATTTCTTTATCACCAATGCTCTCACAATCATCCTCGACAATTACATTTGGCTGTATTCTATTAGCTACATCGCCATAAGTTTCACCAGCTTGTCGATAGTAAACCTCACCTTTTGGGAAACCGTTATCACTAATAATTTTTTTGATTGCAAGTACCTCTGTCGGAGTGGTTCTTGAGGTTAAGTAACTAATCTTATAATTGGGCTCCCATTGCTTCACTTTATCGACGGCGTTTCCAATGGGAATATATAGATCGTATTGCGTAATTCCGGTAATCCGGTCTCGTGATTGTTGTACCCGTTCTTCACGAGTGGCACTTTTACCTTCAGGATGCATCAGAATTGTGCCTTCGACAAAAATGAGCATCTTAGCCCACCACTCGGTGGGTCTTTTTATAATCCCATGTTTGTCCTGTATAGTTTCGGGAAATTGAGATAATTTAATTATTTGATTTTCTATCTGCCTAGTATTTGTGTTTTTACCTTTAAAGACCTGATTACTTTTAGGGTCATTATCCGGGTTCAGAATTTCGATTTGAAGACCCAGCTCTTCAGCAACCATCTTAATCGGCGTTTTGAGATCGGAGTCATTAGATATTATGACGGCGACATCATATCTTTTATGAAAACCGTCATTTAGTAAATGTGATGCTAAATTAACGTCCGATCCTTTTTCTTTTGTATCCTTTACCTGTAATGCCTGATAGTCATCATATTTATTTTTAACTATCGGTAACCTTTTATATTTTTTGTCTTCTAATACGACTACCGACTGCATCTCGTTGGTAAACAGTCTACTTTTATTATCATACAGAAAGTCCAACACAGGTCTTTTTACATAGTTAACCTTAAATAGTCCCTTTATTACCCTTAGAGAATCTATTGTTTCAAGGGCTCGAATGTAAATTTGTTGCCGCAATGACTTGCCTGGGTCATTCTTGGTATTAGAAACAAACGCAGTAAAGTACTTTATCTTTTTTATTTGGTATTTAGTATTTGGAAAATAATATAAGCATAACTTTGAAACATCAAGCCATTTAAGTGATGGATTATTTTTTATTCTAAAATATAAATTAAATCCATCAATATAGACTATCGCACGCTTAATAGTTGGAATCATAGAAATTGCTGGTTAAATGATAAGAGCCGCATTTCTGCGGCCCTTATCCCTTTGTTATCGAAATAACAAAGTATTTCATTACATTTGGTATTATATCATATATGTGGCCCTTGTCAATACTCTCTTGGTACAGACTAATATTCAAAATAACGTCACTTAACCCTGCCAAGTTCGCGGGCGATATTGTAAGGCCTCGGCCAGATGCGGCAAGGCAATAGCTTCCTCACCAGCCAAATCGGCAATGGTGCGGGCGACTTTGATTAGGCGATGATAGACACGAGCCGATAAATGAAACTTGTTTACGGCTTGGCGCAATAACTCCACCGCATCAGACGGTAATGTACCGAATTCTTTTAATCCTTTTAGATCCATCTCCGCGTTGGTCAGGAAATTATATTTTCTAAATCGTTCCCGCTGTCGCCCTCGGGCCACATTGACTCGCTGCTGAACTAAGTTAGTTGCCTCGGCCACTTCCGACCCGGATAATTTATCAAATGGCACTCGCGGCACCTCGACATGCAAATCAAAACGATCAATTAAGGGGCCGGAAAGTTTGCGCTGATAACGCCAAACCATCGCCGGTGTACAAGTGCAGGCCTTGTCTTTGTCGCCCGCAAAACCGCACGGGCAAGGGTTCATAGCGGCGACAAGAATAAATTTTGCCGGATAAGCCACACTGCCCGATGCTCGTGATACCACAATTTGCCCGCCCTCCAAGGGCTGGCGTAAATTTTCTAATACCGGTCGGGAGAATTCGGCAATTTCATCTAAAAATAAAACTCCGCGATGCGCCAAGGAAATTTCACCCGGTCGCGGATTTGAGCCTCCACCAACCATGGCAATGTCCGAGGCGGTGTGATGAGGCGCCCGAAACGGCCGATCGATTTTAGCCACCTCACCCGGTTGTAGTAATCCAGTTACACTGTAAATTTCTGTTACCTCTAAAATTTCCGCGCGGGATAGTGGCGGCAGCACTGTCGCTAGGGCGCGCGCCAATAAAGTTTTTCCAGTTCCGGGTGGGCCAGAGAATAAAATATTATGCCCGCCCGCGGCCGCGATTTCTAGAGCTCGCTTGGCTTGCTCTTGGCCTTTAATATCAGACAAATCATTACTATCACTTAAACTAAGTGCCGGTAATTTAGTAGGTCGTTGTTTAGTTAAAGGCTGCTGGCCGCTTAGGTGTGATAACAGCGCCGGTAATTCACTTACACCATAAACAGTTATCCCATCCACCAAAGCGGCCTCGGCCGCGTTTCCTTGCGGCAGGTAAATAGTATTAAAGCCGTGCTTTAAAGCTTGCCTGGAAATTGCCAAAGCCCCAGGAATGGGCCGCAATTGCCCGTCTAATGATAATTCTCCTAAGAATAAGCTGGTATTTAGGCTAACATTGGGCTGTAATTGGCCCGAGGCCATAAGCAAGGCAACCGCGATTGGTAAATCATAAGCCGTACCTTCTTTTTTTAAGTCAGCCGGGGCTAAATTTACCGTAATTTTATTACGGGGAAATTCCAAGCCACTATTTTTAAGGGCCGAACGCACCCGTTCCCTAGCTTCTTCCACAGCTTTGTCAGGCAGACCAACAATAAAAATACCCGGTAGTTGTGAAGATAGGTCAGCCTCCACTTCTACTGGAGCGGTATTCAAACCCACAATGGCGGCGGTAAAAATTTTAGCGGACATAGGCTGACTTAAATTTTAACACTAATGTAACCAAACCGGCTATTAAATATAAATCAGCTAAATTGAATTGGGTTAAATTGGCAAAATTAATAAAATCAATTACACCGCCATACCACCATCGGTCCCAAAAATTACTGGCCCCGCCGACAACAGTTAACCCCCACCCAAGTATAAGTATGGGCTGGTTCTTTTTTATAGCCAAAGCCAAGGCCGCCGTGGCCAGTAGCAACAAAAAAATAATTACGACAATAGTTATTGACGATTGATTTATAAACCCAAAAAGCCAGCCGGCATTAATCGACGGAGCCAAAAAAATTTCCTCGCCGCGTTGGGCCAGTTGTAAGCTAAATAGTTTAGTGGCGCGGTCAATTGTCAGCAGGGTTAACACTAACCCAACTACTCGCCACAATTTACTATCGGCCATTATTTTTCTGATAGTCGTTTACTTTTGCAACTCATGCACGAACCGGATTCTGGCCGAGCTCTCAGACGACGCTCATCAATTTCTTTTTTGCAGTATTTGCAAATTCCATAAGTATTATCTTTTATTCGCTGGAGGGCTTGCTCAACATCGCGCAGGTTAGCTTCCAGAGTTTTTTCGAGAGTTAAATTATCAGTAAAGGTTGCTACCTCGGCGGCGTTATCATCTTCTTTGGTACCATATTCAGGAAAGCTAGTAGCAAATCCGCCGTTAGTTTGTGGGTCTTGGTGGGCGAATCCTCTTAACTCCGCTTCTAACTTGCTCTTTTGAGCTTCTAATACCTTTTTCATTTCAGAAATTAATTGTTTGTTCATAGCGATTAATATTTATAAAAAACCCAGTATTTTCCGGACGACTGGATTATAGCATAGCTTTGGCCTTAGCCACAATTACCCTAATATGGGGAGTTTAGCGGTTTTGGCTAGATACAAAAAAGCGGGGCGATCGAGCCCCAATCTTTTTATAAATATTGAGCTCATCGCCCCGCTATACGGCGTTTGAACTACCTTCTAAATCATTTCTTTTACAAGAGATGATTAGGAAAGAATGTATCCTCAAGCGCCTTGGGGGCGTAATCCTCACAAAAAAAGTAAATCACGCAAATTAATCTCTACCTCTTCTATGGTCAGAACGCCGAATTTCGACATCCCGCCGTTTGGTGTTTATTTCAAATTTTAGGTTGGTCTTAGTGAGGGTAAGACCGAGATATTAATAGAACAGTAGAGAAGGGGACTGCCTCCTAAAAGATTTTTTTCAAGATTCAGACCCGAAATCTACTACTCTAGAATAATATTGTTAAATAATCCACAGTTGCGGGTACCTACAATATATCACATTTTAGACACTCGGTCAATAATGGCTTTTTCCCTGATTTTGGCCACAATATTTAAGTTATAGGTGAACACACTTAGTGCTCGCCGCAAAGCTTTTATACAGATTATCCACAAGGCAATCTAACCAAGCCGATTCTGTAAGTAGAATCGGCTTGGTTATTAATAAATTTGTTTTAGTAACGATGGTTGCGATGTGAATTTTTAAAGCCCGGGTTGCGGGGGCGGTCGTTATATGGTCGGCCGCTGGGGCGCGGATTAAGTTCTATACCCTCTGGTTTGGGTAGAGTTTGTTTATGCGACAGATTAATTCTACCCTGATCATCTATTTCTATCACTTTAACTTTTAATGAGTCGCCGACTTTTACAACATCATCAACTTTATCTACACGATGCCAAGCCAGTTCGGAGATATGAACCAAGCCTTCTTGTTTGGGTAATATTTCTACAAAGGCGCCAAAGTTCATAAGACGAGTTACTTTGCCTTCATAAATTTCTCCTACTACCACTTGGCGCGTTAAATTCTTAATCCACTCGATGGCCTTGGCCGACGCCTCTTGATCTACCGCTGTTACCATAACCAAACCATCGTCTTCAATATCGATTTGTACGCCGGTAGCATCGATGATTTCATTAATAACCTTACCACCCGGGCCAATAACATCGCGAATTTTATCTGGCGGAATTCTAAGTGAAGTAATGCGCGGCGCGTAGGGTGATAAGTCAGCTCGCGGTTCGGGTATAGCTTGAGTCATAACTTTTAATACCTTGGCGCGCGCTGTCTTAGCTTGATCAATGGCCTCGTTTAAAATTTCTAAAGACACCCCGCCTAGTTTAATATCAAGTTGTATGGCCGTGATACCTTTGGAAGTTCCAGCAATTTTAAAATCCATATCACCGGCATGATCTTCAATGCCTTGAATGTCGGTTATGACGGCGTAATTGGTTTTATCATCCGGGTCGGCAAGCAGTCCCATGGCAATTCCCGCTACCGGCGCCGTGATGGGTACGCCGGCATCCATCAAAGCTAAACTGGATCCGCACACTGATGCTTGCGATGATGAACCGTTAGACGACAACACCTCTGATACTACTCTAATGGTGTAGGGAAATTTTTCTTTGTCGGGCAATACTGGCACTAACGCTTTTTCCGCTAAGGCGCCATGACCAACTTCCCTTCTACCCGGTGATCTAACTGGTGAAACTTCCCCCACCGAAAAACCGGGAAAGTTATAATGATGCATGTATCTTTTTTTACCGGCTTCTTCCATGCCATCTAAAGTTTGTTCCGCCGACGGTGCCGCTAAAGTTACCACCGACAGCACTTGCGTTTCACCGCGTTGAAACAAACCCGAGCCATGTGTGCGTGGCAGTACACCCACCGCAGCTTCCAGCGGACGAATTTCGTTTAGCTGGCGGCCGTCTACGCGCACCTTCTTTTGCAAAACCATTTGCCGCGCCGACACATCTAAGACATCTTCAAAAATTTTAAGCCCCAACGATCGCCCATCCTTATTTACTTCATTGTCTTGCTTTAACATGTCTTCCAGTTCGGCTTTTAACTCATCTACTTTAATATGATAGGTTTGGCGGTTAGTCTTGGTAAATAAATCGCTAACCTTGGGCTTTAGCCAATCATTTACTTTGGTCTTAATTTTATTAGTTTCTTCAGTTTCCTCGTTGGGGGTAACTTTGTTTTTACCTACCTCTTTAATGATTTTAACTATCCAGGGCACTAATTTAGCCACATGCTTGTGGCCAAAAGCAATAGCCTCTTGGATAATATTTTCAGGCGCCTCACTACCTTGGCCTTCAATCATCACTACATCAACGCTAGTTCCAGCTACTACTATATCTAGTTGGCTTTTAGCTCTAGCTTCATAAGCCGGGTTTAGCACCCACTCATTGTCAACCCTGCCAACACGAACTGCGGCAATGGGACCATTCCAGGGCACAGGTGAAATACCTAAAGCAATCGCAGCGGCAATAAGTGATGGAACGTCGGGGTCGTTGGCCTGGTCAACGGATAAAACGGTGATCATAACTTGTACATCTTTTCTTTCGGTACCTTTAAACAATGGCCTGATGGATCGGTCAATCATGCGGCCAGTTAATACCGCTTCATCGGTTGGGCGGCCTTCCCGTTTTATAAACCGTGAACCTTTTATTTTTCCAGCCGCATACAGCCGCTCCTCGTAATCTACTAGGAGTGGGAAAAAATCAATACCCTCGCGCGGTTCACGAGCTTGCACGGTCGTAGCTAGAACTTTAGTATCACCGTATTGAACTGTGCAGCTCCCATGAGCTTGGCCAGCTAGTTCTCCAACCGTTACCAGTAATTTTTTACCAGCCACTTCGGTGTCAAAACTTTTTTTTGCAGACATAACACTTACCTTTCTTTAGCGTCGATCACGAGTTCGTGGGGTGAGTGTTATTTGAGAAGAGCTTAATTCTTAACCCCTTAAAAATTAATCTCTCATCAAACAACACCCTGAACGCCCCGTCGACATTAATAATTATTTATATTTAGTCATTAAAAATTTTTTAGGATTAGTCGATAGGTCAAACCAACTATCAGCATTATCAATTAATTTAGATGAAGTAGTTTTGCCAAAAGCCACCACTTCCACGCGTTGCCCTAGGAATTGTAAGTAATTAACCAACGGTACATAGTCGCCATCACCAGTTACCAATACTACTACATCTAGTTTGGAAGCTAGTGAGATAGCATCAATTGATAAACCCACATCCCAATCACCTTTTTTGGCGCCGCCCCAAAAAACTTGCAGGTCTTTCATTTTTAATTCAAAACCTTGGCCGTCTAACGCCTCAAAAAATTTGGCCTCATCCGGGGCCTCGGCCCTAACCACATAAGCAATGGCGCGAATAAGTTTTCGTCCGGCCACGGCTAAATTCAAAATCGCGCCAAAATTAACCTTAGCGTTATAAAGATTGCGCCCGGAGTAATACATATTTTGTACGTCTACAAATACTCCTACGCGCTGATCTTTGTGTTGAATCATATTATTTATGAACTTCTTTATTATCGTCTTCGCTACTGGCTTTATTGGCCTCTATTTCCTCAGGTAACGGTTGCGGCACTTCCGAAATCTTTATACTAATATGTAGCTTTTTTACCAGTTGTTGGAATTTTTTCTCGTCTTCACGATTCAAAAATTTAAGCAAACGCCGCCGCTGGCTTATTTTTTTAAGCAATCCACGCCTAGATGAAAAATCTTTCTTATGCCCCCTCAAGTGCTCGGTTAGCCTATTTATCTCCTCGGTCAGTATGGCGATTTGCACTTCAGCCGAGCCGGTATCTTGTTCGTGAGTTTTGAACTTTTTAATTATTTTATCCTTGGTTGTTTTATCAAGCATATTAGCTTTCCTTATTTTGCTGCCAAGCCTAGTAGCGGGGGATAACTCCCATAAACCAAGCCTTGAGCAAATAAATGTTTTAACGATACGAGTCTACCATAGCTTGCCGATTTGATCAAGCCTGCCCGCCGGACTTCGGCGAGCTCAGTCGAGCCGCAAGCAGGTGTTGCTGATTATGAAATAGTGTCGTAAAATAAACAGGTCTAGTATGCCCCGTACATCAACTCCGCTTTAGCTCGCGCCAATGCAAAAATAAACTTTAGACTTTTAAACACTCATGATGGTTTTATTTATCATTAAGGTTTCAATTAAAGTTCGCTAATCTTTTTGCGAGCGAAGTTGTATTACGGGGTATGCCTAGCTTACATAATTATTTACACGACTTTTTGGATTATTTAGAAATTGAACGCGGCCGCAGTAAATTAACAGTGCGGAATTATGATTTTTATTTAACCCGTTTTTTAGTGTGGTTAAAAAGTAAATTAAAACGCTCGCCTCAAACTTCGGATATAACTTTAGATCAAGTACGGCAGTTTCGGCTGTGGCTAAATCGTTTGCCGGTTCGCGGCGGGCAGGAACTTTCGCGCACAACACAAAATTATCATTTAATTGCTTTGCGGTCGCTACTAAAATATTTGCGCAAGCGTGATTTAGAAAGTTTGGCGCCGGAGAAAATAGAATTAGCCAAACAAAGCGAACGGCAGGTAGAGTTTTTAGAAGGCACTGATTTAGACCGATTATTGCAAGCCCCTTTTTCTACTCAAGAAACTGAAATTGTTAAATTTCGCGACAAGGCGATATTGGAACTATTATTTTCTACTGGTATTCGCGTATCAGAATTGGTCAGTTTAAAACGTGATCAGGTAAATTTAGGAAAAGACGAGTTTTCAGTAAAAGGTAAGGGCGGCAAAGTGCGGGTGGTTTTTATATCAACCGCGGCTAAGAATAATTTAAAAAAATATCTAGATAAAAGAACCGATACTGATCCAGCTTTGTTTGTGGGGCATGACCGCGCGGCTGATGCACGAGAGCATGATCAAAAACCATCGCACCCACTATCAGCCCGCAGTGTTCAGCGCGCCATAGAATATTATAGGAAAGTGGCTGGTATTAATCGTAGAATAACACCACACACTTTGCGCCACTCCTTTGCTACGGATTTATTGTCATCGGGTGCTGATATCAGATCGGTGCAGGCTATGCTTGGGCATGCTAACATTACTACCACCCAAGTTTATACGCACGTTACTGATAAACAGTTAAAAGAAGTGCATAAAGCTTTTCACTCGCGCCGACGCGGTAAAGGTTGACCCCGTAGAAGACACGCATTCTTAGTGTGACTCTACCGGGCAGGCAATTATACTTAAAGGTTTGACAAATAGCAGCCGTAGTGTGATAAGTAATGGAGTTTAATCATTCAAGGTATTTTTTATAGTCATTAAGAGTTTGCTCCCATAGCGCAACTTGTCCATCCACCTCTGCCCCTGTAGCTCAATGGATCGAGCAAGGGACTTCTAAGCCCGAGATGGGGGTTCGATTCCCTCCAGGGGCAAAGGTGGTTGGAAAATTAATGCAAGGTAGTATATGCCCAAAGAAAACTTGGAAAAACTCGTTAAGGAAATTGTGAAAGATGCGTCAGATTTAAAGGATAAGTATATTTCGCAGAAAAAAGCACCCGTAAATTATGCGTGTGTGTTTGCGCAGTCTGACGCTGAATATAAAGATTTAAGTGAGGCAGTAAAAACAGTGGGGCAAGTTGTTAAGGAAACAAAGTCAGGGTTTTTGTATCACATAAATGATTTGGAAACGGATTCGGGCAGGCTCCAGTTACTCAAAATTCGTATACCAGATGCCACACGGCCAGAGCGTGGCGATGCCGATTTTACCGTGACTAATTATGAGTCATTTAAAAATACTTATTTATCTAAACCAGGTTTTAAATTAATTCCAAGAGAAAATTTTGAAATGATGGAACTAATGGATCGGGGGTTTAATGTAAGGGCATATTTTTCTAATCCGCCGCTGGATGAGCAATTGGGGTTAAAATAAATTGGTTTATTTTTATGAATGACAACAACCAAAAATTTCCCAAGGGAGTAGAAATAGTCGGTTCGGCTATAATTGAAAATGATCAGGGAGAAATTCTGTTAGTACGTGCGCCCAAGTGGCATAATAAATGGACCATGCCCGGTGGCCATATTGAGCCTGGTGAAAAGATTGCCCAAGCACTACTAAGGGAGGCAGCTGAAGAGACTGGTTTGCAATTGAAGGCAGGCCCGGTTATTGCTTTTGGGGAGCTAATTAACTCTAAAGATTTTCATCGCCCCGCACATTTTAT
>DOPF01000027.1 GCA_003512705.1 Patescibacteria group bacterium | reverse complement strand
GACGGCGGCAATTTACCGCCACGGCCAACATCAACCGTAGTGCAGATAAAGGGTAATCAGATAAAAGTGTTGCGCACAGGAGCAATTAAAATAATGAAAAATTAAAAAATCAAAATGCAAAATGACATATTAAAATCAAAAAATAATAAAATAATTTTGATTTTTGATTTTTACATTTTAAATTCGCCATGCCTTTGCCTGCTAATTTAAAACGATGGACTGAACAGAGTCTAAAACAATACAATCTTTGGGCTGGTGTAAAGCGGGGCCAGCATTTTTTAATTGACCAGGGGGTTTTAGACAGCATAGTTCGGGCGGCGGATATTAAATTATCGGACAATATTTTAGAAGTCGGTGGCGGATTGGGGATTTTAACGCTGGCGCTTATTGACCTGGCTAATCAGGTGGTTACGGTCGAGCTGGAACCGGTATTAGTTAAAGCCTTATCGAGATTTTTGTCGACCAGCCCCAATTTAAAAGTTTTGGCTGGAGATATTTTAAAATTGAACGATGAAAAAATTTTATCGCAGTTTAAATTATCACCCGGGGCCAGTATTAAAATCGTGGCGAATCTTCCCTATGACATAAGTGGAGCATTCTTAAAAAGATTTTTATCCAGTCCATTGCCCATTACCGATTTAACATTGTTACTGCAAAAAGAGGTGGCCGCTCGACTAGCTGCCCGCCCCGGACATATGAGCTTATTAAGCGTGCTGGCGCAGATAAACAGTCAAGTAAAAATAATTCGTCATGTTGGGCCAACCAGCTTTTACCCGCCGCCGCAAGTAGATTCCGCGATAGTTAAAATTACACGCTATTCATCAGCTGAAAAAGAACAGCTATTAAATGGAGTACCGGAAGAGGATATTTGGCGGTGGGCGAGAATTGGTTATTCCGCCCGGCGTAAAATGTTAACGAATAATTTACAGGCAGCCACTAAATTATCAGCTGCCGACTTATCAGCCATATTCAAAAAAAATAGCCTAAGCGATAAGGCGCGCGCCCAGGAATTAAGCATTGAGCAGTGGGTAGAGTTGGGGCGTGAGCTTTCCGACTAATTTATAGTCATTGCGAGGAGCTTCAGCGACCTGCCCGCTCGCAAGCTTGTGTTGCAGGCGGGCGAAGTCGTCCCTACGGGAGATCACCCGCAGGGTGACAATCTCTAAAGACTGCCGCGCCTCGCTTTAAGCTCGGCTCGCAGTGACGGTGGGTAAGCAAGTGGGGTGAAAGGCACGTCATCACCAGCATAACCCTACTGTCATTGCGAGCATAGCGAAGCAATCTCGAATTTTGATTAACTTTAAGATTGCTTCGTCACCCAGTCTGACTGGGCTTCCTCGCAATGACAACGTACGAGCCGCTTGTTTTACACACTCGCAATAACAAGTTAGCAAACTAACTGTTGCTATGTTATGTTGTTATATTGTTATTTTGTTATCGTGTTATTGTGTTAAGGTGTTATTTTGATATTATTTTGTTTGACTTTTTGTTAATTCCGTGATATAATTTTTATATCAATTAACTTCAAGTGGCTGAAAATTTTGACACTAGCAATAAACCCAGCAATCAGGAGGAGAAAAGAGTTTACTCGGCTTTACTTGTGGTAGCTGTGGCCGCTCTAATCCTGGGTTTTTGGCAATTAAAAAATAATATCAGGCTCCCCTTCATCTTAAATGCGCCAACTAATACGGCTACCACAGCTGAAGCCGATGAAAGTTTATTGGCCCTTCAAAATAAAGATACCGATGGCGACAGCCTGACTGATTATGACGAGGTTTATGTGTACGCCACCAGTGCTTTTTTGGCTGATACCGACTCGGATGGTTATCCAGACAATGAAGAAATATCTACTGGCAATAACCCCTTGTGCCCGGCTAAGGAAACTTGTTTAGTGGCCCCGCCAGCCTTAGCGGTTGCCGAGGTGGCGCCACAGACCGTTCAGGAGTTGCGTTCCATTCTTATACAGTCGGGGGTAAGCGCCGAGCAGCTAGCAACTATTGACGACGCAACCTTAATGCAATTGTATGACCAGGTATCTATCGACACGCCCGCGTCGGCCGATGCGTCTACCACCACGAATACCGATTCAACCGCCGGCACGCCAGTCTTAACTGAAGCGGAAAAAGAAATTTTTCGTAAGATGTCCGGGGCCGAGTTGCGAACTTACTTTATACAAAGTGGCGTTGATGCCGAAATGTTGCAAGGCATTGACGATGCCACGCTTAAATTATTAGTTAACCAAACCTTGGGCCTTTAGTTAAAATTAAACTTCTTACCTATTATGTCTTGGTTTTGTCAGTTATCAGCCAGAACGCGTAGAGCCGCCGCGGTATTTTTTATCATGGTTTTTATTAGTATTTTTGCTGTTAATTTTTTAACACCAAAAATTGCTTATGCGTTTCCCGTTGAGGATTTACCAGCCGTGGGGCAGCGTTTTGCTATAGAGGCGGAGAGAACAGCTAGGGAGGCTGCCCTTGAAGCTGCGAGGCTAGCTAAAGAGGCTTATGAGAAGTCTTTTAAACATATTGCCGCTGTATTATATCGTAATGTTGCTAAAACTTTCACCCAACAAATCGCCTATGATTTGGCGGTGTATATAGGATCCGGCGGTCAAGGTCAGCAGCCGCTATTTGTAACTAAAGGTTGGGGTGAGTATTTAAAAGATGTTGGTGATTCAGCGGTTGGAAACGCCTTAGATTCCCTAGCCCGGGATAATGGCTATTTAGAATTTGGCTTATGTTCGCCATCGGGGGTGGCTGGCATCAGCGGCCAGGCTAAGTTAATTATAGGTTTAACCGCTTTTGATGAAATTAGACCGCGAAAACCCAAGTGTTCGCTGTCTGATATTCAGCGCAATTGGGAAACCGCCTTGGCGAATCCTAAACTGTTTTTAAAACAATTTGGCGTGGCTTTTGATCCTCGCCAGCACGATTTAGGCATCGCGCTAAAGGTACGGGAAAATATAATCGCCGATGAAGAAGCTAAAAAGAAAATAGCTGAACTGGAATTAAAGGCTAATAAAGGAATAAAAAATATTACAGCACCAATCACTGGTGCCATCAAAACTCCAGCGGCGTTTTTGGAAACCCAATTTGGTATTGGTCTAAAATCAGCTTCTGATGAGCCATTAAAGATTACGGGTGATGTCGTGGCCGATGCTTTAGGGACTTTCACTAATACATTAGCTTCGCGGTTAATTAAACGTCTCTTCCAGCAAGGGTTGGTTGCCAACCCTTCTGGTAGAGGTCCTTCATCCATTTTTGGCCCGTCTTTTGGTGGCGGTGGCATAGAATACGCCGTACAAGTAAATACTTCTATTTCCACACCGCAATTGGTTTCTAGTAACGTAGCGATTGATGTGATTAGCGAATTAGTAAATTGTCCTTCCGATATCAAATATGCCTCGGTGAATAATTGCACGATTGATCGTAAGTTTGAGCAAGTTTTAAGAAAGGCTGATGAAGGCACGCCGCTAACGGTGCAAGAAGCTATTCGGCCTCAAAACGGATTTTTGAATGGAGGTTGGTCTTTTAAAACTATCCGTCCCAGCACTACTCGTACACCCGATGCCTGGTACTTGTCTGATTTAAAAAAATTAAGAAAAGCCAGAATCGTATCAGTGGGCTGGGAATTGGCAGCCGAAGAATTTGCTAATAGTAATGTTACCCTACAACAAGTAATGGATAATTTTAATACTTGTACTGGCGATCCGGCTGTTAATCCATTAGTAGGGGCCTGTCATTTAATTGATCCCAACTGGATTTTGCGGGCGCCGCCGACACAATGTCGCCTGCAAGGTCCGGGTCAAATTTTGGAAGCTCTAGGCGGAGACAGTCGCCAAAATACTTGCGCCGATGTGGAGCAATGTGTAGCCGAGGGCTCTGATGGCGCTTGTCAAGCTTGGGGCTACTGTTTAGCCGAAAAAAATATTTGGCAATTTTCTGGTGATAGCTGCGAATTTCCGGCTGGGTCGGGCTATTCACCCTATGCCACCTGCCAAACCTTTGCTAGTAAAACCGGCCAAATATCTTTGTTAACTAACTCACTAGCCAATTACGATGACGGGGTGTGTAGTGGCGCGGCGGGTTGTAAATGGTATTCCACGGTCGTAAATAACATATCAACATCTTCAGTTGATAGGTTTTCGCCAGCTGAACTTGACCGTTATTATTTAAAGAATTTAGATCAGTATGCTTGCGCCCAGACCGATCAAGGTTGTACGGCGTTTTTGCGCTTACAAAGCGTGGACGCTGGCGCATTGGCGGGCGAGGCGGGCGCTAACCTGGCCGAGCAGCTGGTTAACAAAGTCGTGGCAACGCCCGGCGATCGTTATACCAACTACGCTTCGGTTACACCTGCGCATTTAAAAGCCGCGCCCGACTATTTACAGTGTTATGATACCGATCCATTAGGCATCGCCATCACTGATAACGATTCAACTCAATGTAAAAATTACCTAAAGCTATGTAGTGCCGCCGAGGTGGGCTGTGAACTTTATTCTTCAGCCGACGGCCAGCCAGCTGTGCCGGCTATTATTCAAGCCACTGATTACTGTCCGAATGAGTGTGTTAATTTTAATAGATATTATCAGTCGCCTAGTTTCTTTGAGCCCGACCCCAGCATCACCGCCGACTTTATCCCCTCTACTGCTCGTACCTGTACCGCTCAAGCTGTTGGTTGTGAGGAATTTACTAATCTTGATCAATCTACCCAAGGAGAACAGCGTGAGTATTATTCTAAACTACAACAATGCATTGCCGCTGATGATCCTAATGCGGCCACTTATTTTACTTGGGTGGGGTCGGACTTAACCGGTTTTCAGTTAAAAGATTGGCGCCTACGGTCAGAAAGTCCGGGCGATCCTAATGCCCGGCCATTTACGGCTTCGGGAGACAATTGCCAAGATGACTTTGGGACTACTAATCCCGACTGCAAACAGTTTTACACTTTAACTGGTTATGTTCATTACGTGTTAGCGTCAGAAGTGGTTACAGCCTCCACGACTTGTTCCCGGTATCGGGCCACCAACATTACCGAGAGCGTTTGTTTGGCAACCAACGGACAGTGGAATGGATCAGTTTGCATTTACAACGCTATTCCTGGTGAGGGGCAAAAGTGCCAAGCGCAATATAGCGGTTGCCGAGAATTTAAGGGTCCCAACGCTAACAATGTGCAGTTGTTATTCCCGGTATCCACTTTTGGTGATCAAGAGCAAATCGCCGGCCTATCCATCGATGCCTCACCGACCAGTGGCTGGGGCTCGGGTGTAAATTCCAACGAATCATTATCTGCTTTTGGCCACTCGTTCTCGTCTGGTTCTACTAAAAACATTGTTCGCGTTATCCCCTCCGGTGTTAAGGCTGGTACTAGGTATCTAATCTCGTTCTGGGCCAAAAAATTCCCCGCCGTTGCGGGCGCGGAGAATAGTATTACTATTCCGCCGGGCAGTTACACTTGGGGTGTAAATACCACAGCTTTAAGCGACGATTGGTTATTGTATAAAGTAGAAAGCGTTATTCCAGTTGGCACCGATTTAACTAACGGCGTGGTGCTGGAGTTAACTTCGGCCGATGAATTTGTAATTGATAATATTACCGTAAAAAATAATTTTGATATTTTTTACTTAATAAAAAATTCTTGGACTACGCCGGCGGTCTGCGGCGTTAGTTATTTAGGCTGTAAAGCTTATACCGACCGCTCCAGCCGACCAGTGTCCGCCGTTGGGTTTTCGCAATTGTGTAAAGCTGAAGCGGTGGGCTGTGAACCTTTAATTAACACACAAAATTCAGATTTGCCGCAGGGCCAGAATATTGATGGTGGCGGTTATACTGTCAGCGTACCAGCCGATAAAGTTGTCTATAGAGTTTATGACCAAAGCAAAGCTTGCGCCTCTTCGGCCGAAGCTTGTCGCTTGGTGGGCGAGCCTAATTTATCAACCACCAGTGAGGTTACCGGCTGGGGCGATAAGTTAGTAAAATTAGATCCGGATAAATTTGACTCTACTAACCCCACCAGCCCTTTGTGCACCAAAGTTCAAGACCGCTGCCAAGAATTTACGCAAAGCGACGGCAGCCGTCACTATTTTAAAGATCCAGGCAATAGTTTATGTGAATATAAACAAATTAGTCCGTTAACTGGGTACAATTGGTATAAGCGCGGAACTAATGAGCAATGTAATTTATTAGTTAATGCCAGTTTTGAAACCGCGTTGGATCATGGCAATAATTTAATAGTTAACGGGAATTTTGAAGCGACCACACCAGTATCGTGGACGCCGTCAGGCGGCACTTGGGCAACGGACACCAATATGTTTAGTGAAGGGGTTAGAAGTATTAAGGTTACCACCGCCGGCAGTCCGACTTTAATCCAAACTTTCCGAGTTGAGGTTGGTAAATTTTATAGCGCGCGAGTCCAAACTTTTTCTACTGCTTCTACTACTCGTCGGCTAAGAATATTTGGCTGTGGTGTAGATATGTCCGATACTACCCAAGCGCCCGGCGCCTGGCAAAAATTGCAATTAACATTTAAGCCGACCACTACCAGTTGCACTTTGGAACTAAAGTCCAGCGGCACCTCGGGTGATACTTATTATGATGACGCGTCAGTGGTTTTGGCCGAGCAGTTTACCAATTGGCGCCGCAATGGCGACACCACCATAGCTAATGAGCCTTTAACCAATTTGTCAGTTAAACCATCAATCGCCGGTCAGTATTGGGGTAGCCAAGTAGTGGAAATAGAAAGTACGGCTAATATGTATTCAGGAGTTTGGAGTGAGAATATAGATTTGGGCGCGGGCGTAGATAATCCGCAATATTATGTTGTTTCGGCCAATGTGTATGTCCCTGATGTTCCACAAAATGTCGGTATGTTAGATTGGCAATTGTCGCAACACGCCGTACCTTATCTGACTGGCATACTCAGCGACCCCTGTCCGGACAGATTATCCACGCCGGCAGTTGAAGGGACCTGCCATCATTATGACTACCAACCATATTCTGATCCTTTATCTGATGATGTTGTTTCTGGTTTCACAGTCACGGCGGCTGATAAAGGCCGGTGGGTATATAAGCAGGCAATTATTTTAGCTGACGCCGGTGTTAGATATTTATCAGTCGGTTTAATAACTAATTTCGGCTCCGGTGGTGTTTGTACGGGCGCCACTTGTCGTCCTAACCAAATAGTTTATCTTGACCAAGTTAGCATTACCCCTGGGCAAATTCAGCCGGCTTATCAATGTCCAGCTGACCAAGCTTCCTGTACTGCTTTCCAAGACCCGGTGCTGACCAAACAA
>DOPF01000011.1 GCA_003512705.1 Patescibacteria group bacterium | reverse complement strand
GCTTGTCGTCGAAGTGTCAATACCAACCAAAAACCCATGGCCGGTATTAAGCCGGTATTAAACAAGTCAGATGTTATGACTGACTTTTGTCCCGGCCGGGACAAAAGTCAACTAGTAAGATTTGTAAAACCAAAGCCTGCTCCGTAAAACATTTCATCTTTTTAAACAAATAAAAATGAGGGTTAATGATATTAAGTCATACTGTGTAAAATTTAGACGGCCGTTCAAATTTTACACTGCTACAATACTTTTTTTTGAAACAAACCAAAAGCCCCCCGATGTACATCGGGGGGCTTAACTGTGAACTGGAACAATGACTAAAAACTAATGGCCAGGCCACCCTACCTCTCGGCCCTGAGCTCCCGCTCGGGCCTCGGGGCCCTCGGGGCCTTGAACGGCGAGGCCGAATGGCGGGTGGTAACCCGCGGGGTCAAACGAGGAACTAACCCCTGAACTAGAACAAGTTCAGTTCAGGGCGCGGTTAGTATCCCATATCCATCCCACCAGGCATACCTCCTGGCATTTTGTCGTCCTTCTTTTCGGGTAAATCAGCTACGGCGGCTTCGGTAGTTAAGAACATCGCCGCGATAGAGGCCGCATTTTGCAAAGCTGACCGGGCTACCTTGGCTGGATCCACCACTCCAGATTTAACCAAATCTTCAAATTTATCCGTGGCGGCGTTATAACCATAATTTCCTTTATTGCGCTTAACATCATCAACCACTACGGCGCCGTCTTTACCGGCATTTTCCGCTATTTGCTTTAGTGGTTCTTCCAAAGCGCGCAATAGAATATTAACACCAACTCTTTGTTCAGCTGAAACTTCTAGTTTAGATAATTCCTCGGCCGCGCGCACTAATGCCACGCCCCCGCCCACCACTATCCCTTCTTCCACAGCCGCGCGCGTAGCGTGCAAAGCGTCTTCCACTTTAAACTTACGCTCTTTCATTTCCGTTTCAGTAGCCGCGCCAACTTTTAGCACTGCCACCCCGCCCGAGAGTTTAGCCAAACGTTCTTGCAACTTTTCTTTATCAAAATCAGAATCAGTTCGTTCTATCTCTTTCTTAAGTTGGCCAATTCTGTCTTTAATTACTTTGGCATCGCCCTTTCCGCCGACAATAGTAGTTTCATCTTTGGTGGCAATTACCTTACGCGCGCCGCCCAGCATGCCAACTTCGGTATTTTCAAGCTTTAGGCCGGTATCTTCAGAGATGACCGTCGCTCCAGTCAAAACCGCGATGTCCTGCAACATTTCTTTTCGGCGATCACCAAACCCTGGGGCCTTAATAGCCAAGGTATTAAAAGTCTTGCGAATATTATTAACCACAAATGTGGCCAAAGCTTCACCCTCTACTTCCTCAGCAATAATTACCAACTCCTTTTTACCTGACTGCGCAATTTTTTCCAGTAGCGGCAATATCTCTTGAACTGAGGCAATTTTTTTATCAGTCACTAAAACCAATGGATCTTCATAAACCGCTTCCATCCTATCGGGATTAGTTACCATGTAGGCAGAAATATAACCGCGATCAAATTGCATGCCTTCTACTAATTCCTTTTCAATCGACATGCCTTGCGACTCTTCCACGGTGATTACGCCATCTTTACCCACTTTATCCATCGCATCGGCAATCACTTTGCCAACCTCTTCATCGTTAGCCGAAATAGAAGCCACTTGAGCAATCTCCTCGCGGCTAGCTACAGGTTTGGCCTGTTTTTTTAAAGCTTCCACCACCGCTTGCACACCCTTTTCTATACCGTGGCGCAAAGCTTGGGGATTGGCCCCGGCGGCTAAATTTTTAAAGCCTTCGTGAATTAACGCTTGGGCTAAAACCGTGGCCGTAGTGGTACCATCACCCGCCACGTCATTGGTTTTACTGGCCACTTCCTGCACCAGTTGCGCGCCGATATTTTCAAACTTATCCTCCAGCTCAATTTCTTTGGCAATCGTAACACCGTCATTGGTCACCACTGGCGAACCGAAGCCTTTATCTAAAATTACGTTGCGTCCGCGCGGCCCCAGTGAAACTCTAACTGCGTTAGCTAATTTATCAACACCGCGCTTTAAAGAGGCACGGACATCTTCGTTAAATTTAATTTGTTTAGGCATAAGTTTAGAATTTAGAATAATGAATTAAGAATTATATTTTGGATGTCATTGCGAGGAGTGAAGCGACGACGCAATCTAATGTTTTGTGGGGATTGCTTCGCTTCGCTCGCAATGACGAGGAAATGATTTAGCAATGATGCTATTAATAATTTACTCAATTATCGCAATAACGTCGGACATTTGCACCGTATAAAATTCTTCGTTGTCCAACTTAAATTCATCAAGCGCGTATTTTTTAAATAAAATTTTATCGCCCGGCTTTACTTCCATAGCCCCGCGCTGACCGTTATCTAAAATTTTTCCCGGGCCTACCGCTACTACTTCACCGGTTTCTTTTTTCTCATCGCTTACGGTATCAGGCAACACAATGCCGGTTTTTGTCATTTTATCTTCCTTGGTGACTTTGACCACAATATGGTCGGCTAAAGGTTTTAGCTTCATAAAATAATGTTTAATAATTAATTTCTTGGTGCTAATTAGCACTCTAGTGTTTAGAGTGCTAATTGTATAGCTAAAGCTATTTTAACCACCAAAAACAAACCTGTCAAGGGGTTTCTGTTTTTGGCGCAATCCCAACTATTATGACCCAAAGCAACAAAAACATTGATGGCGCGGTCCACCAATAGTGATCAAACATCGCCGTAACCAGCACGGCGGCTAATAACGAATGGCTAATGGCAAAAGGCTTGCGCAAAAAAGCATTTAACCACAGTCCAAAAAATAATAATAAACCTATTACTCCCAGCTCAGTAAAAACCAACAGGAATATGTTATGCACCGGCTGATAACGCCAGGCTTTTAGCCCGGGCATATTTTCAGATAGTTGGGCAGTGTAATTGCCAATACCGGTGCCCAATAACCATTTGGATGACAATATCTGACCACTTTGCTTTATACTCCCCCGCCGATCTTCAATTGATTGCTGTTCCAGCGTGCTTTGGCCAGTAAACCGCCCGCTTAATGGCTGCCAATAAATAATGCCTAAGATAATTACCGCTAAGGCGGATATAATAATTACACTCGAGATAGGGTTGTCATTGCGAGTCCGCCGGATGGCGGACGCGGCAACCTCAAGAGATTGCTTCGTCGTTTCGCTCCTCGCAATGACGTTACGTTTTTCCCGCCACCACCAAAAAACAAGGCTTAAAAATAACCCCAACCACGCCCCGCGGGAAAAAGTAAAAAAAAGACCAGACAATTGTAACAAATAACAAAATAACAAAATAACATTCGTGATTCTTGATTCGTGATTCTTGATTCTGTTAGCATACAGCCAAGCTGTTGCTAACAAAGTTACTACCAACAATCCCCCCAACACATTCGGGTGCACTTGCCCAGCATATGCCCGTAGCCACCGGCCATACTCGTTCATCACTACCGATGTACCGCCTTGGGTAAGCGGATGAACCGCCACGCCCAACCATTTATTAGCAAAGCTCGCTTGGGTAATAAATTGCGTTATCGCCCAGCCAGCCTGAAGCGTTCCCGCTGCTAGCAACGACCAACAAACAGCCGCCCACTTGGGCTTAAGCGCGCGTACTAACAGCCACAACAAGCCCCCCTCAAGTAATCGCAAACTCCAAACCAAGGCTAACAGCTTATCACCTGACCAGAGTGTTGAAGTGAGGGAAAAAAGTAACAGGAATAAATAAACATAAAAGTTGTCATTGCGAGCGAAGCGAAGCAATCTCTTAAGATTACCGCGTCGTCCGCCCGAGGCGGACTCCTCGTAATGACCTGGCGGCGGGTCATTTTGATTTTTGGTTGCTTTGGTAACCACCCCGCCGTCGGCGGGGTTAAAGCGAGGCTTTAATTTTACATTTTTAATTTCCTGCCAAACCAAGGGCCAAGAAATGATTACCAAAATAACCAATAGTATGTCCCAGCCATACAAACTAATTCGGCCATACTCCCACACTTCACCCCCTAAATAAGGATCGCGAATAATCCACCTGGTTTGCCAAGGGATTATAAAAATCAGGAGGTAAAATAGGTATTCGCGAATTGATGATAACTTCACAAGTTTATTATCCTTTACTCCTCACTTATTGACAAATACACCTAAAGGCGCTATTATATACTATTAAAATAGCACTTACGTGAAAAAATAAAGGAATGAACTTATGCTTAACAATTTATTGGGGTTGATAGATGAGTTTATCAAAGCACTAGCCCGCGCGAGTATTTACATTCCTGACGACAGTAACCGTAACATTTATACGCGCGCTTGCTGGGTGCTAGGGCAAAGCCAAAGATTAAAGTTGGCCACCAAAGGTGAGGATTTTGCCCGGTTTGAACAAAAAATCAAGCAAAGCTTGCCGACCCTAAAAAAGCTCGCAGAACGGCCTGCGGTTTGAATCAAACACGAGCGGCGACCCTTTGGGATCGCCGCCTTTTTTATTATCCAAATCCCATTTACCCTTTCGCGCGAAAGGGTAAATGATTGAAAAAAATAGGAATACTACAACACTTTCTTCAACCACTGGCCGGTGTAACTACCCTTTACCTTAACCACATCTTTAGGTGTACCTTCGGCCACCAACTCGCCGCCCTCATCTCCGCCTTCGGGCCCTAAATCAATAATCCAATCCGCGGATTTTATAACATCTAAATTGTGCTCGATCACCAACACGGTGTTACCGCGGTCAACTAACTCATTCAGCACGTGGAGCAAACGTTTAATATCGTCAAAATGTAGGCCGGTGGTTGGCTCATCTAAAATATAAAGTGTTTTACCAGTGGAACGACGCGATAATTCGGTAGCTAACTTAATACGCTGGGCTTCACCGCCCGATAAGGTGGTGGCGCTTTGACCTAAATGCAAATAACCTAAACCAACTTCATACAATACTTTCAGCTTATCGTGAATTACCGGAATGTTGGCAAAAAAATTCATAGCTTCTTCAGCGGTCATTTCCAACACATCGGCTATATTTTTGCCCCGATAATGAATTTCTAACGCTTGTTTATTATAACGACGACCATTACATTCCTCGCACTCCACATACACATCGGGTAAAAAGTGCATTTCAATGCGCACTAAGCCATCACCCTCACAGGCCTCACACCGCCCGCCTTTAACGTTAAAAGAAAAACGCCCTGGACCATAGCCGCGGATTTTAGCCTCGGGCAAGCCGGAAAACAAATCGCGAATGTAAGTAAACACACCGGTGTAGGTGGCGGGGTTAGAACGCGGTGTACGGCCAATGGGCGACTGATCGATGGTAATAACTTTATCTATATTTTCCAAACCTTTAATTTCCTTGTGCTTACCCGGTAAATCCTTGGCTTTGTAAAAATGTTGCGCCAACGCCCGCGATAAAATTTCGGTTATTAAAGTAGATTTACCCGAACCCGACACGCCGGTAATGCAAATAAATTTCCCCAACGGAAAATTAACATTGATGTTTTTTAAATTAAACTCACCCGCGCCGATTATGCTTAAGTTTTTTTTATTGCCGGGCCGATAATTTTTTGGCGATTCAATGGCCAATTTACCCGACAAATACCCGCCGGTCAAAGAAGTTTTGTGCTTGGCGACCTCGGCGGGCGTGCCTTGCGCCACCACTTCACCGCCGTGTTTACCCGCACCTGGGCCTATATCTATTAAATAGTCAGCCGCCATCATCGTTTCGTAATCATGTTCAACCACAATAACAGTATTACCTAAATCTCGTAATCTTTTTAAAGTGGCAATGAGTTTGCTATTATCGCGTTGATGCAACCCGACCGACGGCTCATCTA
This sequence comes from Patescibacteria group bacterium, assembly GCA_003512705.1. Lineage (GTDB taxonomy): Bacteria > Patescibacteriota > Patescibacteriia > Veblenbacterales > UBA10138 > UBA10001. Next base: position 1,881 of record DOPF01000011.1, on the reverse strand, counting down.
AAATATAAGTTACGCCAACCAAACTAGAACCAATTTGCGTAGCCAGGCGAATGCGTTGAGCTTCGCCGCCCGATAAGGTGGCGGCGGTTCTATCTAAAGTTAAATAGCCCAGACCAACATCAATTAAAAACCTTAAACGTTCGCCTATTTCCTTCAAAATTTGGTGGGCAATTTTAAGCTGTCGGTCAGTAAAAATTTTGGCGCTGGATAATTTATTAACAAAATCTAAACTAGTCTCCACTGTTAAAGCCGTAACTCCGGAGATATTTTTATCACCCACCGTCACGGCCAGCATTTCCGGCTTTAGACGTTTACCGTGACACTGGGGGCAGGGCGACACGCGCATATAGCGTTCAATTTCCCCACGAATATAATCGGACTCGGTTTCTTTATAGCGCCTAGCTAAATTTGGTATCACACCTTCAAAGGTAGTATAAAATTCTCTGACCTTACCGGCGGCTTCATAGCCGGCATTGACGTTATAATTTTTACTGCCCGTGCCATATAACACTTTGTCCAATTGCGCCTCGGTAAGTTGTGCTACCGGAACTTTAACTGAAAAATTATTCGCCCGCGCCATAGCTTCCACAATACGGTGATACCAGGTTTGGTTGGCGGCCGTTCGTGACCACGGTCTAATGGCCCCTTCGGCAATAGATAATTTTTTATTAGGTATAACCAGTTCGGGGTCTACTTCCAGCTTAGTGCCGAGGCCGGTACAAGCCGCGCAGGCGCCGTGCGGCGAATTAAACGAAAAACTTCGGGGCTCAATATTAGGCAAGTCAATCTGACAGTGCGGGCAAGAAAAATGTTGGCTAAATAATATATCTTCATTAGTATCTTGCCGTTCGACGGTTACCAAACCGTCACCTAAATCAAGCGCTGTTTCTAAAGAATCAGTTAAACGCGTTACATCGTCGGCATCCTTTGATACATTGACTCGGTCAACCACAATTTCAATAGTATGTTTTTTTTGTTTATCTAACTGCAAATCTTCTGCCTCCTCAATCGGCACCAATTTACCATTCACCCGTACGCGCACGTAGCCAGCTTTTTTTACTTCGGCAATCGTGTGCTTGTGTTCGCCTTTTTGATCGCGTACCACCGGCGCCAGCAACGCCAAGGCTGTGCCCACCGGCAAGGCTTGGATTCTTTCCACAATTTGATCAATCGTTTGCCGCGCCACCTCGCGCCCACATTTTGGGCAATGGGGTATACCGACGCGGGCGTATAATAATCTTAAATAATCGTAAATTTCCGTAACCGTACCTACGGTGGAACGGGGGTTGTGCGAAGTAGACCGTTGATCAATGGAAATAGCCGGACTTAAGCCATCAATCTGATCTACATCGGGTTTGTCCATCATACCCAAAAACTGCCGCGCGTATGACGATAGGGATTCTATATAACGCCTTTGCCCCTCGGCATAAATGGTATCAAAGGCAAGGGAGGATTTTCCTNNGACATTAATATTTTTTAAGTTATGGACCCGCGCGCCTTTAACGACAATTTCCTCGGCTGGCTTGTGGTTATTTTTTTTGTTATTGGGCACAAATATTCAATAGATAATAAGCAGAAGACAGTCTACTACAATTTTGGGATATGGTCAAGCTTTGGGCTCTAAATATGAATCTACCCCGGGCGGTACAGGCCTGGGGTAGTAAAAATTGCAACAGATTAATTGCTTGATTCGCCTGCCGCTTTCACGGCGGCGATAACCCTGGAATCGGACATTTTTCGATCCACTTCCTCTTGTATCCGCTTGATTTCCGCGGGTGTGGGTTGGGATTTTTTTCCCATAAAATTAATCCTTTATTTTTGTTTTTGCTGGAAATTGTGAATTCAACGAGAATTGTAATTTATTTTTGATTATTTGTCAAG
>DOPF01000014.1 GCA_003512705.1 Patescibacteria group bacterium | reverse complement strand
CACCAGGTGACAAAAATACTGAAAAAGTTTAAAGTATAATTCCATGCCGACTAAAAAACTCCCCACCTCTAAAACAACCAAGGCACCAGCGATTCATTTTTGGTTTGGCGATAATCAGTCGCTGTTACAAGTTGAGCTTAAACGCTGGCAGGAAGAATTTAAAAAGCGACACCCCGAATCACTAGTGGAAACCTTAGAACGCGGCCAAGAAAATTTACTGCCCAGCTTACAAACCGCCTTGGCAAACACGGGCTTGTTTTCGCAAACTAAGCTGGTTATTTTATTTAATATGGCGAAAAACCAAGACGATGTGGCCGAGTATTTAGAAACTGCCCTAGTCAAACTTCCAGCCGGAATTTTCGTAGTTATAATTGAACAAACAAAACCCAAGGCTACCAACCAACTGATAAAAAAATTAAAAAAGTTAACTGCCGAAGATGCGGCCATGACCAAGGAATTTAATTGGCTGGCACCAAAAGAATTAGAGCAATGGATTATAGCTAAGGCGAAAGTTACGGGCAGTAAAATATCCAGCACCAACGCCAATATGCTGGCTGGTTTAGTGGGTAATAACTTTTTACAATTAGAGCAAGAGATAAATAAATTAGCGGCCAACGCTAATTATAAAGAAATTTCCTATGACGCTATTTCTACCCTGGTACCCCAAACCATAACCGACGATGTGTTTGCGGTTATAGATGCTATTGGCCGACGAGATTTTAAACAAGCTATCAAGAAACTGGAAGATCAATTTGTATCGGATGTTTCGCCACAGAATTTAATTGGCACATTAGCCTGGCACCTAAGAACTTTGTGGCAAGTACGACAATACTTAGACACCCATAACCGCGCCACTTCCAGGCAAATAGCTGATGATTTAAAAATCCACCCCTATGTGGCCAGTAAAACTTTAGCGCAAATTCCCTATTATTCAGAAAACCGTTTGCAACACTTGTATCAGGAATTATCTGATTTGGACAATAAACTCAAAAGCACCAAACTTTCTGCCCCCGCCCTATTTAGCCTATTTATTAGTCGGCTGGCAAGTAATAGTTTAGTAAAGTAATTGGATCGCTACATTTATAGTTTTTTTGGCGGAGTTAGGGGACTTAAGAGTTGCGAAGCCCGTCCCCTCCCTCCGCCGGCCTCCACCCCGGGCACGCCACGGCAAACGCCTGTTCGGCCAAACGAATTTGCTATGCTAAGCGACCATAACACGCAAATTCTGAGGGCCCCACGACGGCGTTTGGTTATTTAAAAAATGCCACCATAACAAGAGTAAGGTAACGGTGTGGAACCGTATAGTTAATAAGTGGCCGCGTGTTGTGTCCTAATGTGCATAGCGGTTACCGTGAGCGACGGTAATGCCGTCTTGCCGAAGCTCAAGGCGGTGATTTTTGTCACCACTTTTTCAAAAAAAAGTGGCAAGAGAATTAGTAATATATAATCTCCCACCCATAACGAAAAGGTTAAAGGGTCGCCAAATAATCTTTTAATGGCATTAAATTATAGTATGTAAAATTTAGACGGCCGTCTAAATTTTACACCGGTACCACGATTCTAGATTCCCGATTCTAGGTTCTAACTTTGTGCCGCTTCCTGCGGGTGAGCTTTGCGCCAGCTATTGGTTAATTTTATTATGCCCTCGGAAACTTGGTACGGTCGCGGTACCATCCTAAATATAGCGTTTTGCTCCATACCGGCGGTTTGAATTGTCACATCACCAAAATGCAAAATGGTGGCAAAAAAACCTTTTACTTCGGTGGATACATCTTCCACCCGCGACAACCTCAACTCACTGCGAAAACGATTGAATAATCCTTTTTGCTCAACCGAGATAATCCGTTCATTCGTAACTATCCAAACATCCAGATAATAATCTACCCAATCAGTCCACAAAAAAACCCACACGCCTAAATAATAAATGCTGGCACCGAGTTTTAATAATACCTCCGATAAACCGCTGCCAAATAAACTTTCCCACTGTTCAGGGAAATAGGTCAAAAATACCCAAGCCACCACCAGTGGCACTGACAGTAATAAAAAATACTCCAATAACTTAGTAAAAAAAGTAAACCGGTGGCGCCGCAAAAAATAAACAACCTGTTCTCCTGGTAACGGATTTGGTAATATTTTGCCTAAAAACATACCCAGTATTTAAAATGGCGCAAAAGAATTGGCAGATTGGCCAATGGAAATCTGCTGCTTCCAATCAATGGCCGCTAACGCCTCATAAGACAATAACAACACGTACATAGTGCCGGCAATTAATAGCAAAGTCATGAACATACCCAATGGCGACATGAAGCCGTATTTAACCAAGTGATACAAGCTGGCAGCGGCAAAAAATAAAATCATGCCGATTGCCAATAAGTAAGCTATTAAAAAATAACTGTAAGAAATATCAAAGTTGATTGTAAAATTAAACATCCCAGTATATCAACTTCGCTCGGCAAAAAAATAAGCGAGCCAAGCCAGTAATTAAATGATTAGATAATGATTTATAAATCATATTGATTCAATGCGCGGCTTTTGCCGGTGCGAGCTTAAGCGAAGTTGTATTACTGGGCATATTTAGTAATTAGTTATTAGTTCACAATTTGTCCCGGTGGGACACCACCCGCCAGTCGGCCTCGCCGTTCGAGGCCCCGAGGCCCGAGCGGGAGCTCATGGCCGAGGGGTAGGGTGGAACACAACTTAAGCCCGNNAATGCCTAAATGTTTATAACCGGCTTCTGTCACTACCCGGCCCCGGGCCGTGCGGCTTAAAAATCCTAATTGCATTAAAAACGGTTCATAAATTTCTTCGATTGTCCCCATTTCCTCTTGCAAGCTGGCGGCAATACTATTTAAACCCACTGGCCCGCCTTTAAACTTATCAATAATCACTTTTAATATCTGCCGGTCCAAATCATCTAATCCCAATGGGTCCACTGCCAGCTGATTTAAAGCTGTTTCAGCCACTGGACTGGTAATTTTTCCGTCATGCATAACCTCGGCATAATCACGCACCCGTTTTAAAAGCCGGTTAGCAACGCGCGGCGTGGCCCGCGAACGCTGGGCAATGGCCGCCACGGCTTTTGGCTCCACGACTACTTTTAATAGCTTGGCCGCGCGCTTTACAATCTGTTCCATTTCGCCCTGGTTATAAAAATCCAAACGCCAAGTAGCGCCAAAACGGTTCCGCAACGGCCCGGAAATTAAATGATACCGGGTGGTGGCACCAATTAAAGTAAAACGCGGCAACTCTAAACGCAACGTGCGGGCCGAAGGACCTTTGCCTATTATCAGGTCAAGCGCAAAATCTTCCATGGCCGGATACAATACTTCTTCTATAACTTTATTAAGGCGGTGAATTTCATCAATAAACAATATGTCACCAGCCGCCAGGTTAGTCAAAATTGCAGCCAAATCTCCCGCCCGCTCTATAGCCGGCCCTGACGTCACTTTGATATTAGCATTCATCTCTTTAGCTATGATATAAGCTAAAGTAGTTTTACCTAAACCGGGTGGGCCATAAAGCAACACGTGCTCTATGGGTTCTTTTCTTTTCTTAGCCGCGGATAAAAAAATATGCAGATTGGCTTTAACCTGTTCCTGCCCCACGTATTCGGATAATGTTTTGGGGCGAAGAGTTGTATCCAAAACCTTATCCTCGGTTTGTTCTTTTTGAGCTATTACTCTTGATTCGTCTTTAGGCATAAACAAATTAAATCCTAAACTCTAATATCGAAATTC
>DOPF01000045.1:1121-12027 GCA_003512705.1 Patescibacteria group bacterium | reverse complement strand
CATCCGACCGGCCAAAATTTGGGCAGCTAGCCAACGAACTCAAGCGGGAAATGGAGCTGGCTTTACGGGGTAAGAATCTTTCTTCCACCGCGGCCGATGAGTGGTTTGATGTTACGCTCCCAGGCATAAAACCCACCCGTGGGCATTATCACCCGATAACGATAGTACAAAAAGAGTTGGAAGATATTTTTCGTTCCATGGGTTTTATGGTNNTTTAAATATTCCGTCATGGCATCCAGCGCGTGATACCCAAGACACTATTTATATTAAAGAGTCCCAACCAGTAGTTGGTAATAGATTACTTCTACGTACTCAAACTTCACCAATGCAAGTGAGGGCTTTGGAAAAATATGGTGCACCTATTCGCGCGGTTGTGCCGGGAAAGGTTTTTCGGTACGAAGCAACTGACGCCTCGCACGACACCACTTTTTGGCAGTTAGAAGGTTTAGTAGTAGCCGAAGGTATAACCGTGTCGCATTTGATTGGGGTAATGAAAGAGCTGTTAAAGGGAATTTTTAAAAAAGAGGTTGAAATCAGATTACGACCGGGTTACTTTCCTTTCGTGGAGCCAGGTTTTGAACTAGATGTTAAATGTTTTATTTGCGCCGGGTCAGGTTGTAGTGTGTGTAAAAAATCCGGCTGGGTAGAGTTGATGCCCTGTGGTTTAGTACATCCGAACGTTCTTAGGGGTGGCGGCGTGGATAGTGAAAAATATTCCGGTTTTGCATTTGGCTTGGGTTTATCTCGAATAGCTATGATGAAGTATAAAATAGATGATGTTCGGTTATTTTTGGGGGGAGATTTAAGATTTTTAGAGCAGTTTTAGTTTTATGATATTTAACAAAAAAAGAAATAAAATATTAATAATTATAGCGATCAGCGCCATCTTTTTTCAGTATCAATTTAATATTGCAAAGGCAGATTTGATGACGTGGGTTATCAACTATGAAATTGTTTTTAATGGACCAAAATTAGCTATTCAAGATGTGGAGCAAAGATTGTGTAAAAATGGTAACTGTTCTGATTTTTATACCTTTAATTCATCGAATGAATGTACTGATAAATGTTCTATTTGGGGACCCGGATTTATGCCTAGCGAGAAACTAAAATTCGTAATTAATTTTGTAGATGGAACAAGTTTCGAGAGTCCGCTTTATTATATTAATAATTCGTCACGTAATGGCAAAGCCAATATCGCTAACATGAGGGCCACAATAACAGGGACGGGGATTGAAATATCTGAAGCGGGGGGGGTTATACTACCGAACGGAGGAGGGTTAATACCGCCGCAGTTGCAATCAGGAAACACTTTAAATTGGGGGTTAATCATATTTTTTACAAGTATTAACCTTTTAATAGAGATTTTAGTAGCTTTTATATTTTTGTTATTAAAAAAATACCCCAAAAAAATACTATTAGGCGTAGCATTGGGTAATATAATTTCTTGGCCCTTATTGGCTTTAATATCTTTTAATTTGCAAATAGAGTGGTTGGTAATTACTGAGGTTTTAGTTTGGTTGTTTGAGGCTGCAGTCGTGCTTATATTATTAAAAAAATATTTGGCACCCAAGAGCGCATTAATATTAAGTTTTATTACCAATTTATCTTCAGTTATAGCTAGCTTTATTTGGTCATCGATTTACTAATTTTTTATAATGTATCTATCATATAAAACACTACAAGAATTAATAGCCAAATCTAAGCGCGTTAGTCCGCGTGAGTTGGCTGAGCTTTTGACTATGTCCGTTATGGAAGTGGAATCGGTTAAAAGTGAAGCAGAAAAATTTGATAATATGGTAGTTGGTTTGGTAACAGAAGTTTCGGGACATCCTAATGCTGATAAATTAAAATTAGCCAAAGTTGATATTGGCAGTAAAAAAGTGGAAATAGTTTGTGGCGGAGTTAATTTGGTAGAGGGTATGAAAGTGGCAATGGCATTGCCGGGGGCAATGGTACGTTGGCACGGCGAAGGAGAATTTGCGCCACTGGAGTCTGCACCTATTCGCGGAGTAAAAAGTAACGGCATGGCTTGTGCAGCCGCCGAACTGGGATTATCTGACTCCCATGCTCTAGAGTATGGAATTATGGACCTGTCTTACCTAAAAGCAAAACCAGGTGTGCCGCTCGCTGATGCATTAGGCAAGGATGATTTGGTAATTGAAGTAGATAATAAATCCATTACTCATCGGCCGGATTTATGGGGGCACTTGGGCGTGGCCAGGGAGCTTGCGGCTTTGTGGGGTACAGAATTAAAAATGCCAGACTTAGCCGATTTGGAAATAGGCAACAAGGGTTTAAAAGTTGCAATAAAAAATTCGGATTTATGTTCGCGGTATTTAAGTGTTGTGCTATCAGGTATTAAAATTGGGCCGTCACCAGACTGGCTAAAAAATAAAGTAGAAGCTTTGGGAATGAGGTCTATAAACAATATAATAGATGCAGCTAATTATGTTATGCTGGAAATTGGTCAGCCGCTTCATACTTTTGATTTACAAAAATTAGCCTCGCCTGAAATAATAGTTCGTCGGGCCAAGTCGGGGGAAACAATTAAAACTTTGGATGGTGAGGTAAGAAAATTATCTACGGATATGTTGGTTATTGCCGATGACAAAGGTCCCATAGCCCTAGCAGGCGTGATGGGTGGGCAGTCAAGCGAAGTTTCTAGTGATACAACTAGTTTGATAGTAGAATCAGCAACGTTTGATGCTATTAACATTCGGCAGACAGCGATGAAGCTTGGGTTAAGAAGTGAAGCGTCGGCGCGTTTTGAAAAAGCCCTGGACCCAAACATGGCTGAAATCGGGATAAAACGATTCGTAGCTGTAATGCAAGAGATTAATAAGAGTATTAAAGTGGAAAGCGATCTCATAGATGCCTATCCAAAATCACCCAAGGCGGTGGTAATCGAAGTAAGTGCGAGTTGGATTAATGAGCGGTTGGGTACTCAAATTAAGGGGAGTGAAATAAAAAGCATTTTGGAAAGTTTAGGCTTTAATGTCATTGCGAGGAGCGAAGCGACGAAGCAATCCCAGGAGATTGCCGCGCACCTCGGCAAGCTCGGTGCTCGCAATGACAATAGAGATATGTGGTCTGTTACTGTGCCGTCTTGGCGCGCTACGCGTGATGTAACTATTAAAGAAGATTTACTTGAAGAAGTGGCGAGAATTTATGGTTATGGAAAAATTCCATTTTTGTTGCCTAAGTTTGATATTAGCCCACCCATACAGGACCCAAATCAAGATTTGCGTTCAAAAATCCGTGAGTTGCTGGTAGGTCAAGGTTGGACAGAGACTTTGTCTTATTCTTTTTTCCGCCTAGGTCAGAATCCGGAGCAAGCTATAGAGATAGAGAACCCGGTTGACCAGAATAAGCCATACTTACGTACAAGTATTTATGACACTTTACATGAACAATTCAAGGCAGCCCGAAGAGCCTATGAGGGCCGGGATATAAAGTTGTTTGAAATTGGACGTGTCTTTAGGAAAGAGGCGGGGGCATTCTCGCGGGGGGGATTTGGCCGAATTAAATTACCCAATCAACCCTGGTATCTAGGCGTGGCCTTTCTTGATTACAAAGATGAAAGTAAAAGCTTGAGTAAAGTCTGGGGGATTATTAAATTACTTAATGATACTTTAGGTATAAATCTGAAGCTACTAAATAAAGAAAATTCCCATAAGTTGCCCAGTGGCGGTGCAATAGTCGAGGTTGATCTTAGTGGCCAGACAGTTTCAGCGCACGCTATTGACCCCATACCAAAATACCCGAGTGTCGTTCGCGACCTTTCTATTATCGTGCCGCGAGGAGTTACTTGGGCAGAAATTGAAAAACAGGTGCGCAGTGCTGGACAGCTCTTAAAGTCGGTTGAAGTTTTTGATATTTACGATGCTAAAGGCAGTATTGCTTTTCACCTTACTTTCCGAGCTCCAGATAGAACCTTAACTTCAGAAGAAGTGGAAGAACAGGTTAAGAAGATAAAAGATATTTTAACTAAGAAATTTAAAGTTGAAGTTAGAGATCATTAATCGTACAATTATATGGAACAAAATAATATCATATTACCAATTAAGAAACCATATTTAAATTGGGTCGCCTTTAGTTTTGGTATTCTATCTCTTTTGACAGCCTTTCCACTTTGGGAAGGGGGCCTTATTGAGTTATTTGATTTTTCATTGATAGACGCGGTAACAGATATATTAGGCATCCGTGGCCTTTATCTTTATTCATTTGCCGCTGAGATAAATCCTCTCCTAATATTCATTCCAGGTACCATTTCTATTATTCTTGCTTCAATTTGCTTGAGAAAAAAAATTGGCAAAAAGTCTATTTCCTTAATTTCTATAACGCTTTCCGGAATAATTATTTTAGTCTTAATTGTTTTAATTTTAGACTTCTTACTCGGCGACACTTATATAGGTATTTGATTTTTTTAAATAATCAAACTATGACCAAAGACAAAGAAAAAAAAGTAAAAGCCGCTGGTAGTAAATACGGAGCCGATCAAATACAAGTTTTAGAAGGCCTTGAGCCGGTGCGTAAGCGCCCGGGGCATAGGGGGTTGGTGGTATTGACTCTGGGTTTAGATTATAGTAAAATTATACTATAATTATAGTAGACAACATCCATGATTTTTACACGATCTAAGGTGGGCCAAAGGATACTAGATTACTTTTTCCTCAATTCCCACACCAAGCGGTACGTTAATGAGCTGGCCAAACTGCTTGAGGTTGACCCCATGAACCTCTATCGCAAGCTTAAGGAGTTGGAGCAGGAGGGGTTGTTACGAAGCGAGTTTTCGGGCAAGCAGCGGTACTTTTCGTTAAATAAAAAATTTCCGTTACTCAAAGATTACCGTCACATTTTTTTACAAACGGTTGGGTTTGAGAAGCGACTTGCCGCGGCGCTCAAAAAGGTTTCCGGTATTACGCGTGCTTACCTATACGGTTCGTATGCCAAGAACCACCTGGACGCGGCGAGCGATATCGATGTATTGGTTGTTGGCAACCACTCGTCGTTTGTGCTCCAGCGGTCAATTGTTGCACTGCAGAAACAGGTGGGGCGGGAGATTAATGTGGTGAACTTGAGCCCGCGTGAGTTTCGTGCCAAGCGCCAGCAGCATAATCCGTTTATAAAGAACGTACTGTCTGGTAAGCATATCAAGCTGTTATGAGCCCTTTTGACCGTGAACATTTTCAAAAATTTACGTTTGCCCCGACGCAACTTGGGCAGTTTCAGCAAGCAGCTGCGCGCGACTTGCATATTGCGCAGGATTCCAGCGTGCCCGAAGTGGTGTTCAAGTTTGCTTATGACACACTCATCAAGTGCGGTATCACGCTGATTGCGCGGGAGGGGTACCGGGTGCGTAGCGCACCAGGCCATCACGCGAAGCTGATTGACCACCTGGCCGAATTACTCAACAACCAGGATATTGCCGTGTTTGGCCATAAGATGCGGACCATGCGCAATTTGGATTTTTACGACGGCGGTATTTTGATTTCAGAGAAGGACGCCCAAGAGTACCTGAAGTTTGTGCAGCGCGTTTTTAAACAAGCATTTTCCTAAAGTCACTATGTTGAACGCAGAACTGTTGACTAAAAAGAAAAAGCCCCCAATGAGGACAAAACTTCATCAGGGTCTTTTTCGTGGTGAATAGGTTAAGTATAGTGCATTATATATTATCTTGTCAATAGTTAAATTTTTCTTTAAGATTAGATAAATTATGCCAAAAGACAAAGCCAAAAAAGTAAAAGCCGCTGGTGGTAAATACACCGCTGAGCAAATTCAGGTTTTAGAAGGCCTAGAGCCGGTACGCAAGCGACCGGGAATGTATATTGGCAACACCGCCAAGGAAGGTTTGCATCATTTAATTTGGGAAGTGGTAGACAACTCTATTGACGAGGCTATGGCTGGGTACGCCACCCTGATTAAAGTAATTTTGGAGCCAGGCAGTCGGGTAAAAGTAGAAGATAATGGTCGCGGTATCCCTGTTGAAAAACACAAGCAAACCGGTTTATCAGCCTTGGAAACAGTATTAACCAAACTTCACGCCGGTGGCAAATTTGGCGGCGAGGGTTACAAAGTATCGGGTGGACTCCATGGAGTAGGTGTTTCGGTAGTTAATGCCCTGTCCACTTGGCTGCGGGCCGAAGTTAAACGCGACGGCAAATTATGGGTACAAGAATACACGCGCGGTAAAGCTAAGGGCAAGGTAAAGGCCGAGGCGGCAGCGCGAGGAACTGGTACCACCATTATTTTTGAGCCTGATCCGGAAGTTTTTACGGTGTTAGATTATGATTGGCAAACGGTTTTAGACCACCTGCGCCAGCAGGCTTATTTAACCAAGGGTGTAAAAATAGAAGTTCGCGATGAACGTGTTAAAGGTAAGTACCAGATTTATGTATTTTATTTTGAGGGCGGCGTGGCTAGTTACGTGCAGCACTTGAATGTGCATGTGGAAGCTAAACACAACAAAGTGTTTTATGTATCTAAAGAAGACAAAGGTATTTTAGTGGAAGCCGGTTTGCAGTACACTGAAGAATTTAAAGAAACAGTATATAGTTTTGCCAATAATATTTATACCGTGGAGGGGGGCATGCACTTAGTGGGATTTAGAACAGCCCTAACTCGCACCCTCAATGCCTACGGTCGCGCCAAGGGTTATATCAAAGAGAAAGATGATAATTTATCTGGAGAGGATGTGCGTGAGGGTTTAACGGCAGTGGTATCTATTAAATTAAAGAATCCGCAATTTGAAGGTCAGACCAAAGCCAAGTTAGGTAACGCGGAAGTGCGTCCGGTGGTGGAATCCATAGTCGGTGATGCCTTAGCAGTATTTATGGAAGAAAACCCGCGAGACGCCGAAGCTATTGTAGGCAAGTGTCTGTTAGCGTCGCGTGCTCGCCTGGCCGCTCGGGCGGCGCGGGAATCGGTGCTACGTAAAGGCGCGTTGGATGGTTTTACTTTGCCCGGTAAGTTGGCCGATTGTTCATCGCGCGATCCTAAAGAAACCGAGCTTTATATTGTGGAGGGGGATTCGGCCGGTGGTAGCGCTAAACAGGGGAGAGACAGATATTTCCAAGCCATATTACCCCTGCGCGGTAAAATATTAAATGTGGAAAAAGCCCGATTGGATAAAATGCTTTCTAACAACGAAGTTAAATCTTTGGTGATAGCTATTGGCACCAATATCGGCGAGCAATTTGACCTGGAGGCACTGCGATATGACAGAATTATTATTATGACGGATGCTGATGTTGACGGCGCGCACATCCGCACACTTTTACTTACATTATTTTACCGTCACTTTAAACCCATTATAGAAACCGGTCACCTGTATATTGCCCAACCTCCTTTATATCGCGTTCAAAAAGGTAAAGAAATAAGATATGTTTATTCAGATGCCGAATTAGATAAAACGTCTAAAGCTCTAAAGTCGGTAAAAGATGAGCCAGCTAAAACCAAGGGTAAGAAAAGCGAGGCGTTGCCCACTGAAGTTGCGGTGGTAGAAGAAGGGGAGCAAGTTGAATCAAAAATTGCAGGCCTGAATATACAGCGATACAAGGGTTTGGGAGAAATGAATCCAAGTCAACTTTGGGAAACAACCATGGATCCAAAAACACGAATGATGAAGCAGGTTACCATAGAAGATGCGGCCAAAGCAGATGAAATTTTTGATATCTTAATGGGTTCTGATGTTATGCCGCGCAAGCGTTTTATTCACACCCATGCTAAAAACGTTAAGAACCTAGACATCTAGAATGCCTGCCAGCTGTTGCCTTCGGCGGAGGGGGGTAAAAAATTTAGACATATAATTTGTGGATAATTTTTTTAAATCAAGATAATTAAAGCTCTTGACGTTTTTTTAAGGATGCGCTATTATTAAATCAATAAGGGATGGTATGGGAGAGTTGAAAAGTGAATAAAGTAGGAATAGGTAGTGTGGCGAAGCGGAAGAGACCTTAGTTCTCAAACATTTGAGACCCAAGGCCTCTTCCTCCAACCCCTACCACAAAACATTCCCACCCGATCATCTGATCACTTCACTTTACAAAAAACTTCCCCTCAATAAAACCATCCCTTATTTCATTTATTTAAATACACCCCAGCTATTGCCATTTTTAAAGAGTAGTGTTATATTGGCAACATAAGGCCCGCGAGGGCTTTTTAAGAACGAAAAAATGGCCAGTTTATCGAATTATATCAAAACCTCAGTTGCGGAGCTTAAAAAGGTAGTTTGGCCCTCCAAACGGGAGACCACCCAGCACACCTTGCTGGTTATTGGCATCAGTTTGGCAGTGGCGGCTTTTTTGGGCGCTTTAGATTATATTTTTAACTGGGGATTAGAGCAACTTTTGTACAGGTGAAAAGAATTAGCAAGACAATTTTTAATTTTGAATTTTTAATTTTGAATTTTTAAGATGGCAAGACAAACATTGCAGCAGGGCCGCCGTTGGTATGCCCTGCACACCTATTCCGGCTACGAGGAAAATGTATCACGTAATTTAAAACAACGGATTGAGTCGCTAGACATGGGGGATAAGATTTTTAATATACTTATTCCGACAGAAAAAAAGATTCGCATTAAGAACGGCAAGCGCCGCGTGGTAGAAGAAAAGATTTTCCCGGGCTATGTGCTGGTGGAAATGGTAGTAACCGATGATTCGTGGTATGTGGTGCGCAACACCCCTAACGTTACCGGATTTATTGGTAGCGGCACCACACCGACGCCGGTTTCGGAAGAGGAAATAAAATCACTGCAGAAACGCATGGGTATTGAAGAGCCGACTTATAAAATGGACGTGACGGTAGGAGCGCCGGTTAAAATTACCGACGGCCCATTTAAAGATTTTGACGGTAAAGTTTCGGAAGTCGATGAATCTAGGGGTAAGGTAAAAGTATTGGTATCAATGTTTGGCCGGGAAACGCCAGTGGAATTAGACTTTTTACAAATACAGAAGATTTAAGTTCGCAGCTTACAGTATATAGTTAACAGTCGTTGATTTTTAACACTGTGAACTGTCAACTATTAACTAATAACTAACGCTTATGGCAATCAAGAAAGTAAAAACAGTCATCAAATTACAAATACCGGCTGGTAAAGCTACACCAGCGCCGCCGGTGGGGCCGGCATTGGGACAGCACGGGCTCAACTTGCAAGAATTTTGCACCAAGTTTAACGCCGCTACCAAAGACAAAGGCAATAATATTATCCCCTGTGAAATTACGGTTTATGAGGATCGCACTTATACTTTTGTTTTAAAAACACCACCGGCCGCTAATTTATTAAAAAAAGCCGCGGGATTAGAAAAAGGTTCGGGAAAGCCATTGCAGGAAAAGGTTGGTAAAGTTACTCGCAAGCAACTAGAAGAAATAGCCAAAATCAAAATGCCCGATTTAACAGCCAACGATATAAACGCCGCGGTTAAAATTATTGAGGGCACGGCGCGGCAAATGGGCATAACAGTGGAAGGCTAAGGAAAATTAAAAATTTGAACATCAAAATGAAAAATAATTTTAATCTTTAAATTTTGATTTTTTATTTATTAGGGTAGGAGGACCGCTTAGTCAGCGGCCCGTTAAAACTACCATAAGGAAAAAAGTATATGTCCAAGAAGAGTAAACGCTTTAAGCAAGCCGCTTCGGTAATAGAGGTCGGCAAGCATTATGGTGTTAAAGAGGCAGTGGAATTAATTAAAACTATGCCGCCGACTAAGTTTGACCAGTCGGTTGAGTTGCATTTAAAACTTGGAGTGGATACTAAACAAGCTAATCAACAAGTTCGTGGATCAGTCGTGTTGCCCAGTGGTTTAGGCAAAACTAAAAGGATTGCCGTTTTTTGTGGTGATGATAAAGCTAAAGAGGCCAAGGCCGCTGGCGCTAGTGTTGTGGGTGGTGAAGATTTAATTAAAACCATTGGCCAAACCGGTCAGTGCGATTTTGATGTGGCAGTAGCTACGCCCGATATGATGAAAAAGATGGCGCCGATTGCCAAAATTTTAGGGCAAAAAGGTTTAATGCCTAATCCTAAGACTGAAACCATATCAAATGACGTGGGTAAGGTTGTCAAAGCCTTAAACTCAGGTAAAATTAACTTTAAGGTGGACGAGGCTGGTAATATTCACCAAATGGTTGGCAAAGTATCGTTTGCCCCAGATAAATTGCAAGCCAATATTGAGGCTCTACTGCAAGCGGTTAAAAAAGCTAAACCGGCCGGTGCTAAAGGCACCTATATGCAAAACGCTGTTTTAACTTCCACTATGGGGCCGGCCGTTCATGTAGCTGTTTAGTTCACAGTCCACAGTTGACAGTGATTGATTCAAAAACTGTTAACTGTCAACTCATTACTATTAACTAACCATATGATTTTATCGGACAAAGACATAAAGAAAGTTTTGGCCGAAGGAAAAATAAAAATCGAGCCGTTGTTTGACGGCGCTATTCAACCAGCCTCAGTGGACTTACATTTGGATAGAAAGTTTTTAATATTCAAAAACACCCACCACGCCTTTATTGATGTGCGCGAACCGGTAGCTGATTTAATGGAAGAGGTGGAAATCGCCGAAGACCAGCCATTTGTTTTGCATCAAGGCGAGTTTGCGCTGGGGGTTACTATGGAGCGTTTAACCCTGCCCAATGACATGGTAGCTCGGTTAGAGGGTAAATCGAGCCTGGGCCGAATTGGCATAATTGTTCATGCCACCGCCGGATTTATCGATCCGGGAAACAGCCTGCGGCCGACGTTAGAACTTCACAATGTTGGTAATTTACCGGTTAAACTTTATTATAAAATGCCCATTGCTCAATTGGCGTTTATGCCTTTATCCACGCCCGCCGAGCACCCTTATTCTAAGGGCCGTAAGTATTATGGCGCCGACGTGCCGCAAGCTAGTAAGATTCATGAAAATTTTAA
>DOPF01000045.1:0-1091 GCA_003512705.1 Patescibacteria group bacterium | reverse complement strand
GTTGATATACTGGGTATGGCAAAATTCAATCCAAAAATTGTAGTCGGTATAGTCGGGGAGAGGTTATCGGGCAAGGGTCAAGTGGCGGCATACTTGTCTAAAAAGTATAAGTTTAAAGTTTTAAAATTTTCGGAAACAATTGATAAAATTTTAGAAGTTTTACATTTGCCTAATAGCCGCGCTAATGAGGCAAATGTTATCGGCGGTATTAGAGAACGCTTTGGTGGAGGAGTTTTGGCCGAGGCCTTATTAGGAGAGATAAACGCCAAAAAATACAAAAAGGTAGTGGTGGATGGCTTGCGTCATCCGGCCGAGCTGGAAAAAATGCGCCGCTTGCCTAATTTTGTATTAGTTTATATTACGGCTAACCTAAAAACTAGATATCAGCGGGGCTTAAAACGAGACCAAAAAGCCGGGGAGAGTAAATTAAGCTATGACGAGTTTAAAAATGAAAGCCGCTTGGCCACTGAAATTTACATCGACCGACTGGGCAAGAAGGCTAAAGTAAAATTAATTAACGCAGGTACTTTACCCCAGCTGTATAAACAGGTCGATCAAAAAATAAGGATATTAATTAATGGAAATAAGAGTTAAAAAAATAGATGTCAAAGCCAAATTGCCCAGTTATGCTCTGGAGCATGACGCCGGTTTAGATTTGTTTTCATTAGATGAAGTTACTATTCCAGCCGGCCAAGTTAAGAATAATATCCGCACCGGAATTGCCATAGCCATTCCCGACGGTTATGTAGGTTTGTGTTGGGACAAATCTGGCTTAGCTGCTAATCACGGTCTTAAAACTATGGCTGGGGTAATTGATTCTGGNNGAGACTAATGAACTATCACCTTCCCAACGCGCCGATGGCGGTTTCGGCAGTACGGGCGAGTAAATATATGAAACCATATTTAAGCTTATTACAAGAAGTTCTAGATAAAGGGGAAAAACGGGAAGACAGAACTGGGGTAGGTACGCTGTCAATTTTCGGGGCGCAAAGAAAATTTGATTTACATGAAGGTTTTCCTTTAGTCACGACCAAAAAAGTAAAGATTGAAAACATTTTAATTGAATTATTATGGTTTTTAAAAGGGGATAC
>DOPF01000057.1 GCA_003512705.1 Patescibacteria group bacterium | reverse complement strand
TTAAGGATCTGCGTGTGGAAATTTGTTCTAATTGCCATCCTTTTTACACTGGCAAGGAAAAAGTTATGGATACGGCTGGCCGAGTGGATAGGTTTAAAAAGCGCCAAGCCAAACGAGAAACCTTGACTAAGAAAAAAATCACCAAGACTCACAGTTAAATATTTTTTTGCCAAAGCCCCCACGCGGGGCTTTTTGTATTTGAAAGCTTCGCTTTCACCCCGCCATAGGCGGGGTAGTTGATAAAACAACTAAAATGCTCACCGATCAACAATTCAAGGACATAAAAGTCCGTCATAGTGAACTGGAGTTAAAGCTGCAGGATAATTTGGTTTTAAAAGACCGACACCAACTGGAGAATGTTAGCCGTGAGTATAATGAGTTAACAACCGTTATTAATAATTTTAGTGAATTAAAAAAAATTGAAAAGGAATTAATAGAATTAACCAATCAAGTCAAAGACGAAAGCGATTCCACTTTAAAACAATTGATGGCCGAAGAAATAGCCACTGCCCAGCAAAAAATATCAGACCTAAAACAGTCGTTAGAAGAATATATTCGTCCCAAAGATCCACTGGACGCTAAAAATATTATTGTTGAAATTAGAGCCGGCGCCGGCGGCGATGAGGCGGCCTTGTTTGCGGCAGAACTTTTTCGGCTGTATTCAAGATACGCCGAGAGACAAGGGTGGAAATCGGGCCTGATCTCGGCTAACCGGAGTGAATTAGGCGGTTACAAAGAAGTCGTGTTTGAAATTCAAGGCCAACGCGTTTATTCCAAGCTAAAATGGGAAAGCGGCGTTCACCGCGTGCAGCGCATTCCCGCTACTGAAAAAAGTGGCCGCGTTCATACTTCAACAGCCACCGTAGCGGTATTACCAGAAGCTGAAGAAATTGATCTACAAATAAAACCCGAGGATATAAACATTGAGGCCACCACCTCATCGGGTCATGGTGGTCAAAGTGTTAACACCACTTATTCGGCCGTACGCATTACCCACTTACCTAGTGGTTTGGTGGTAACCTGCCAAGATGAACGGTCGCAAAAGCAAAACAAGGAAAAAGCGCTGCAAGTTTTACGGTCGCGTTTATTAGCAGCGGCCGAAATTAGAAAACGGCAAGAACGTGATTCGGCCCGCAGTTCGCAAATCGGTTCAGGCGATCGGTCGGAAAAAATTCGCACTTATAATTTTCCCCAAGACCGTTTAACCGATCACCGCATCAAGTCTAGCTGGCACGATTTACCGCAAATTATGGATGGGAATATTGAGCCGGTGGTGACGGCTTTGGCCAAAGAATTGTCATGACCGCAGGCCAGCTGCTCGCGCGGGCTACTCAATTATTAAAAACATCCACCTCTCCGTCACTTGATGTTGAGGTGTTGTTAGCTTATGTATTGAAGCTGCCGCGGACGGTTATTTTATCTAACATTAATCAACCTATTAAACCAATGAAAATTGCTTATTTTTATTGGTTAGTTTGGCGGCGGCGCCGGGGTTCGCCAATCGCCTATTTAGTCGGCTTTAAAGAATTTTACGGCCGAAACTTTAAGGTGACTCAACAAACCTTAATCCCCCGTCCCGCCACCGAATTGTTAATAGATAAAACCTTAGGAATCATTCGCGCGAATGATTCAATAAAGACTATTGCCGACATTGGCACCGGCTCCGGCTGCATTGCCATTACACTCGCAGCCGAAGCACCGCACATAAAAGTTTACGCGACTGATATTTCTAAATACGCTCTGACTGTCACTAAACATAACGCCCGTATCCATAAAGTAAGCGATCGCGTAATTTTGGGATTGGGTAACTTACTGGAGCCTTTACGTAATTGTAAAATCGATATGGTGGTGGCTAACTTACCTTATGTAACTAAGGATGAATATGAAGCTAATCCAGAACTAAAATTTGAACCTAAGAGCGCCTTGTTAGAACCGGCCGAATTATTAGAAAAGTTTTGCCAACAATTATCCAAACACCCAGAAATAAAATTTGTACTCTTGGAAACCTCCCCACAAATTTTAGAAAACTGGCTTAAGATTTTAAAGAAATATTACTCTCCGGACACGATTTCCATCTTCCCAGATTTGTCAGGTAATTCCCGGCTAATAATGATTGACACTAATACATCGCCAAATGTATAATTAGGCCGCCATTATTAATATCTTTAATGGCAAAAATGTTCTTAAACAATTAATGGAGTTCGCCATGCAAACAAGTGGGTTAAAAAAGCACTGGCGCGAACAAGTTAAAACCATTATCGGTAAAAATGTTACCTTAAGACAAGGTAACGTGGCTTGGGGAAGGCTCTTAATTAAAGAAATTTCCAGTATGAGTAACAACGGTATCTTTCCGTTTACTTTAATTACCGACAACGAAAGAATTGTTGTTGACGAGCACCACCCTTGGATGGTTGAAACTGTTCACGAATGACACGGAGGAGGACGTCATGCCGGAAACAAAAAACTCTTGCACCGCTTTGATGAACATAGTCAAATGTGCAAGAGTTTTATTTATGTTAGAATTTATTCCTTAGCCTTTTTCTCCTTCGTTTCTGGCTTTACTTCCTTGTCCTTACGCGCTATATCTTCTTTATCTCCCGCTGGGGCATCGGCGCCCTCTTTGGGTTTATCAGCTACACCTTCAACTTGTGATACATCCTCAACTGGCGCCGCGGTTACCACTTCCTCTACCCTCGGCTCTTCAACACCGACCACTAACTCGTCGGCACTTGCTAGCACATGCCAAGCGCTGGGTAATTTAAGGTCCTTAACTTGAATTGACTTGGTGAAGTCGTCCAGTGGTGATAAATCAACCTGAATTTCATGTTGTAAATCTTGGGGCAAACACTCAATTTTAAGTTGATTGATATTCTTGACTAAAATACCTCCCCGCTCCTTAACCGCTTTAGATTCACCGGTAAACATAATGGGCACCTCGGCGGAAATTTTTTCATCCATCCTGACTTGATGAAAATCAATATGGTCATACTTGCCGGTCACCGGATGTAGCGCTACCTCCTGAATTAGCGCCTTAACTGGCTTACCCTCACCCAATACTAAATCAACCAAGGAACTGCCGCCAACCTGGCGATAAATTTTATCAAAAGTTAGATAGTCAACTTGCACTGAGGTTGGCTTTAAACCATGTCCATAGACAACCGCCGGAATTTGTCCGGCCTGTCGCAACTGTCTAACTTTCTTACCCGTAATAGCGCGGGCTGTTAACTTAAGTTCGAGCATATATGCGTCTCAAGATACTAACATAACCAAAAAAAACCGGCAAGGGCTCCGGTAGCCTAAAGCCTGTATCTAATTATTTGAATAAAGCAGACTATGGAAACTTAAAACCTCATCGGCGGTCAGCTTGCCTTCGTCCTTAAACCGCAATACATCATCACCAGTTAAATCGGTAATTAACCCCACCGAAGTTACACCCAAACTTGATGTCATAATTAACGCCACAATCGAGCTGCCACACTCGGCACATTGTATATGCACTAAATGCGCGCCATCGCGTTCATCCAAAATACGCGCCCGCAACGGATTATACGATTTTTCACATAATGGACAATACGAGATCAGCTTTAAGCCGTCGCTGGGTTGTTGGGGAAGACGCTTGCGCGGGTCACTCTTCATAGTTTCTGATTATGTATTTAGTTTAGCACTAATTTAACACCGCTGTCAAGCAAAATAACCTAAAACAGACAATGTTCGCTTTAGTTAAACAAAAATTACTAGTAGTTTACGGCAAACGGCGCCTGCCCAGAATAATGGCGGGCTAAATTTTCTAGCATACCCACGGCCAGCATGGTGATAACTAAAGACGAACCTCCGCTTGATAAAAATGGCAGTGGTAAACCAATGACCGGCGCCATACCCATATTCATACTGATGTTAAGCGCCACTTGTATAAAGACGATACCGGCAATGCCGCCCGTCACTAACAAAGAAAAATCATCGCGCAGTCGTCTCATTAATCTAATTACGCGAGCAAACCAAACGCCAAATAAAACCAGCACTAATCCGGCCCCTACCAAACCCAATTCTTCGGCGACGCTGGCGAAGATAAAATCGGTCTGCTGTTCAGGCAAGAAATCCAATTGACTTTGCGTGCCCAAGCCCAAGCCGCGCCCTAACCACTGACCCGAGCCAACGGCGATTACCGACTGCGTGACGTTGTAGCCGGTTCCTAGCGGATTTAAGTGTGGATTTAAGAAAACCTGCAATCGAGATTTTTGATAATCTTTTAACCCCAACCAGGTTAAGCTCATAACTACAATTATTAGCGCGCCGGCCCATAACCACCAACGGCGGCGTTTTGGCACCGTCGCCAGCATGGCCAAAAAAATTAATGCTAACAGCGCCGCCGACCCAAAATCGGGCTGCCACAATACCAGTAACAGCGGTGGCAACAGTATTAGGGAGCTGCCAAGGGTTTTTTTAAAATTTAGCGGCGGCCCTAAGTATGCTAAATAGGCCGCTAAAGATATGATAAATAAGAGTTTAGCTAACTCCACTGGTTGAAAACTTAAACCGCCAAGCAAAAACCAGCCCCGCGTACCTCTAACCTGCTCCCCGAAAATTAGCACCGTTCCCAAGATTAATATCATAAAAACATAAAGCAGCCTGGCCCAGGAACGGTAAACATTAAAATCTACTTGGCTGGCTATAAGCAGCGCCACTAAGCCGATGGCGGCGGCAACGGCTTGCTTGGCAAATATAGAATCACCCAGTGGTATGCCTTCGCCTAAAGCGGAGGCATAATGTGATGCTAATCCAACTAATATTAAAATCAACGACGCGGCCAACAAAATCCAGTCCCAACCGGCAAATATCTTAGCCAGGCGTCTGGTCATATACTACAAGGCCTTAAACACACTTTGATCCAACACGTTGACTTCGGCTTTCACCTCTATATTAGTTACATTGGCCGAGTTGAAGTCCCAAAAAAACGTCAACGGTTGGGTTTGGCCGCTGTCAAAATTATCCACTATTCGCGAAGCAATGCCCACCACACCGGCACCAGATTTAAGAATGGCGACTACCACCACCTGCCAAAAACTATAAGCGCTATTGTTGGTTAAATCAAAAGTCAACCGACTGCCCACTTGAGAATTATCTGATAAATCAGCCAAATTATCTAACTGTTGTTTAGATATTGTAAAATCAGTAATGGGAAAATCTTTAAAATTTTTAATCCTCTGCCACTCCACTTTATCAACTGATAAAACTATATCGGTTATACTGCCCGGCAAATCTACATCGGGTACAAAAATATATTTTTCCGCCAGTGGTAATATAAAGTCTTCCCCCTGGGCTTTAGCCTCGCCGCCGGACGTGAAAGTAAAAGTCACTCTATTTGCCGACCACTGTAAATTGGGGTTGCGCACCAACGCCACTAAATCATAATTCGTGCCCGATGGAACGGCCATAACGCTGACGACCTCGATGTCTTGAGCTTTGTTGCGCTCATGGATGTCGGTGGTGTCTAGGGTTTCACCGACTAAGCTAACCAGCATTTGCTCATGAGCTTTGATGGTCGCTAGGTAGCTTATAAATTTTATACTCGCATACCCCCATAAACCCACACACACTACCACCAAACACCACACGACAATTTTTTTGAACAAACTATGGTGTTCATACAGCCAATAACCGGTTTTGAACTCGGCTTGGGTCAAATCGGGTGGAGCTAAATTTGGTGATATATCGGGCATAAACGTCAAATCAAAATTTAAAATTCAAAAGTCAAAAATTGTTTTAGGCTTCAGGTTTCAAGGTCATTACTATTTTACCACACCCCCTCCCCCATTCCAATCCCGCGTGGTATACTAGGAACATGCTGGCTGAGAGTCGCGATATTCTGAATATTACCCTGGCCATTTCCATTTTTGGCCTGGCTTTTATTTTGGGGTGGATACTCATTTATTTTTTAATTATTATTCGCCAGCTGGTTAAATTGGTTGAAAGTATTGAAAACAAGGTTAAAAAGGTAGACGATTTTGTAACCTTGGCCCGACAAAAAATTGATGGCCTGGCTGCCTACTTGCCAGTGCTGGCAATGGGGGTAAAAGAGCTGGTTAGTTTATTCGCAAATAAAAAAAATAGTAGAAGGAGTAGAAAAAAATAAACACTCGTACCCCACCAGGCTATCTACTAGTTGTGAGTAAAGTTTTTTTGCTTGTATTTACACGCCATCATCAGTGTTGATTAGGCCGTCCAATATTCTCCTCACCCGCGCCCACTATGATATAATGATATATCATAGTTTTTGCTACGTGGCCGAGACGACCGCGGATATAAAGTTACAGCCATAGCCTCAGAAAGGTCTGTAACTGATCCAGCGTCAATCCCTTACCGGGATGTTCTAATCCCTGTATCAGCTGCCGATCTAGTTCCTGTTTTTTCCGGTAATATTTCTTAAGCCAGTCAGGCGTTAAATCCTGACCCACGACAATGTTTTTCTCCATCGCCGTATCTCCTTATGTTAAGTGAGTGTTTCCCCAAACTTTTCTGTTTGAGGCGTGATTTAGTGTTGTTAATGTGCTAAAATAGCCGGCACAGTAACGCTTAACATTATACCAATAGGTACTTCCTGTCAAGTGCGAATTTATGTTAAAGTAACCCTAGAATATATGTCAAAGTTCGTACATCTACACGTGCACTCCCATTACTCGCTACTCGACGGATTGCCCAAAATCCCTGAGTTGATTTCGCATGTAAAAAAATTAGGCCAACCAGCGGTAGCCTTAACTGACCATGGTTCTATGTATGGCGCGGTTGAATTTTATAAAGAAGCTCTTAACCAAAACATAAAACCCATAATCGGCGTGGAAACATATTTAGCGCCGCGCCGCCGCAAAGATCGCGAGCATAAAATTGATGACCAAAATAATCACATTGTGTTGCTAGCGCGTAATGCCACTGGCTACCACAATCTTCTTAAATTGGTAAGTATTGCTCACTTAGAGGGTTTTTATTATCGGCCCCGCATCGACTGGGAAATTTTAGCCGAATACAGTCAGGGCCTGGTGGCTTTATCGGCTTGCTTAAAAGGCAATATTCCTCAAGCTTTAATGGCGGGTGATTTGGCCAAGGCCAAGGAGTTAATTAGTAAATATTTAAAGATTTTTGGTGTTGATAATTTTTATTTGGAAGTGCAAGCCCACCCGGAACTAACCGAACAAGTAAAAGTTAACCAACGGTTGCTTGAGTTGGGTAAGGAAATGGGCATACCTTTGGTGGCGACCAACGATGCTCATTACTTAAGAGCCGAGGACGCCGAGGCACAGGATATTTTAGTTTGCATACAAACCGGTAAAAAGGTTATGGAGACCGACCGACTTGATATGCGGCAGCTTAATACTAGCTTAAAAAGTGAGGCCGAGATGAAAAAAGATTTGCCCGAGTTTTCGGAGGCTTTGGCCGCAACGGGCGAATTAGCCGATACATTAAATATGGACTTAGCTTTAGAGTCCCGCTCCTTTCCCGCCTATCCCACCCCCAAAAACGAAACCCCCGAGGTTTACTTGCGACTTCTAACCGAAGACGGCTTAACTAAAAAATACCCTAATGGGGTCAGCGACGATATTCGCGATCGCATTGAATACGAGTTAAAAGTAATCATGTCCAAGGGCTATGCCAGTTATTTTTTGGTGGTGGCCGACTTTGTTAACTGGGCGCGCAACCACGACATTATTACGGCCACTCGCGGTTCGGCGGCCGGAAGTTTAGTTTCTTACCTGCTGGGCATAACTTCCATTAATCCGTTAGCATACCGCTTACCGTTTGAAAGATTTTTAAACCCCGACCGGCCCAGCCCCCCGGATATTGATATGGACTTTGCCGATAACCGCCGCGATGAAGTAATCGCCTATGTCACTGCCAAATATGGCTCTAATCGAGTGGCGCAAATAGTTACTTTTGGAACTATGATGGCGCGCGCCGCCGTCCGAGATGTCGGCCGCGCTTTGGGCTACCCCTACGGCTTATGCGACCGTGTGGCCAAGATGATACCATTTGGCCACCAGGGTTTCCCCATGACTATTTCCAAGGCGATGGAAGAAAATCCCGATCTTAAAACGCTTTATACGGCCGATCCTGAAATAACCAAGTTATTGGATTTAGCTAAAAAAGTTGAAGGTTGCGCTCGCCACGCCTCGGTTCATGCCGCGGGTGTGGTGATATCCCCCACCCCCTTAACCGATTACACGCCGCTGCAGTTTGACGTTGACGGTATGCATATTATTACTCAATACGACATGGGTTCGTGTGAAAATGTCGGTTTAGTAAAAATGGATTTTCTAGGTATTAGAAACTTGAGTATTATGGGCAGTGCCGTAGAAATTATTCAGAAAACCAAAGGCACAAAAATTGACTTAGATAATATTCCTTTAGATGACCCGCGGACATTTAAACTTTTAGCTGAGGGCAACACGATGGGCTTATTTCAATTATCATCTAGCGGCATGACGCGTTATTTAACCGAATTAAAACCCAACAAGGTAACCGACATTATGGCCATGGTCGCCCTGTACCGCCCCGGCCCGATAAACTCCTTGCCCGAATTCATAAAACGTAAACACAATCCTAAAACTATTACCTATCTTGATCCGCGNNCTGGCCGCTATTGCCATTGCTGGTTATACCTGGGAAGAAGCCGATAAATTAAGAAAAGCCATGGGTAAAAAAATCCCCAAAGAAATGGCGCGACAAAAAGAAAAATTTATTTCTGGCTGCATAAACGGCGGACTGCCCGAGGCCAAGGCCATAGCGCTGTGGCTTTTAATAGAACCGTTTGCCGCTTACGGCTTTAACAAAGCCCACGCCGCTTCCTACGGCATGGTGGCTTATCAAACCGCTTATTTAAAGGCCAACTTCCCCACCGAATACATGGCCGCCTTAATGACTGCTGAAAGTGATGATTTAGAAAAAATTTCAGCCGCTGTCGCTGAATGTGAAAAAATGGGTATCAGAGTGTTACCCCCCGACATTAACGAGAGTTTAACAGGTTTCACTGTGCTATCGGACCAAAACATTAGATTTGGTTTATGCGCTATGAAAAATCTAGGTAACCAAGTTGCTCAAGCTATGATTACGGAGCGAAAACAAAAAGGTAAATTTACAAACTTGGAAGATTTTTTAACTCGCACAGCTGATACTTCGGCTAATAAAAAATCATTAGAAAGTTTGATAAAAGCCGGTGCCTTAGACAGCCTGCACTCTAATCGACGACAGTTACTGGATTCTATTGATGCCTTAACTTCTTACCATCGCTCCTACAGCCAAACCAAAAATACAAATCAATCAAGTCTATTTTCGGAAGACTATATTAAAATGCCGTCATTAAAATTAGAACCAGCCCCACCAACTGATAAATCTGACGCATTAACATGGGAAAAAGAAGTCTTGGGATTATATGTTTCTGGTCATCCTTTTGCGAATTTTGCCAAAAAACTTGCCGGACTATCAATTACCGCCAAAGACATTGCCGACCAACCCGATCGCCAACGCATCTTAACTGCCGGCATCGTAACCCAAACCAAGCAAGTAACAACCAAAAAGGGTGAGGTGATGATGTTCGCGACACTGGAAGATTTATCGGGCAACCAAGAGGTAATTATTTTCCCCGAAACTATGCGAGCCACCAAAGATGTTTGGCAAAGCGATGCTATTATAATAGCGTCGGGCCAGGTTTCACACCGTAACGGGGAAATAAAAGTCATTGTCCAAAATGCGCTGACGGTGAACGCACCCGATGAGGTGGAAAAAATAGTCGCCAAAATAAATGGTTCAAACATTTTCACCGACCACCCACGGTCGGCGGATAAAATAATTGTGCTGCCGGCTGCAACCAACACCGACACCATGGAAGAGCTTAAAATATTGCTAAATAAGTTTCCCGGTGATTGCCGCGTAATATTTAAATTAAACACACCCGATGGTACCAAGCAGGTTACCACACCGTATAGAGTCGCCAATTCAGCCGAGCTGAACCAAGAACTGAATAAACTAATTTCCCGACTTTAATATCGACTTGACAAACCGGTTCTGCTATAATTACTTTTGCCTTTAGTCAACATTATGCGGTCAGCCGACAATTATCCCCGATCAAACCCCTATCGACGTATCGCCATCAGTTTTATTGTGGCAGCGGTGGCAGTTACTTTTTTAATACTTTATTACACTTTGGGTCGGGCAGAAATTACGCTGGAGCTAGCTACTGAAACCGAAGTACTGGAAACTAATGTTACTGCCACCACCGAGACTGCTGAGGCCAATCTGCCTGGCATAATATTAACTACCGAAAAAACTACGACTAAAACCTACCGCGCCCAGGGCACCGGTGAAAAGGAAGATAAGGCCTCGGGTGTAGTGACCATTATAAACAACAATAATGCATCACAGAGCTTAATTGCCAGCACCCGACTGTTATCGCCCAGTAATATTTTGTATCGCATTTCAACTCAAGTAACCGTACCGGCCGGCGGCTCGGTGGAGGTGGGGGCAGTCGCTGACCAAGCTGGGGATGCCAGCCAAATTACCGAACCAACCAAATTTATCATACCCGGCTTAAACGCCTCACTGCAGCAGCGGATTTATGCCGAAAGTAAAAACCCACTAATCAGGCAAGAAAAACCGGGCGGCAAAGTTTTGGCCAGTGATATCGAAGACGCGCGTAACAATTTAAAAGAATTAATCACCCAACAAGCCCTGGCGGAATTGCGCGAACAGCTGCCTGAAAACAAACGTGAATTAAACGTGGTCTATAAAACCGATATCACCAAAGCTACGTCATCTGAACAAGCCGACGCTAATGTATCGGAATTTGACTTTACCATGACAGCCAAGGTTACGGCCGTCTTCTACCAAGCCGATAAATTGCGTGCCGCGGCTTTGGCAGTGCTTAATAAAGAAACTTCGGAAACAGGCAAAGAAATTTTGTCCCTAGACGAGGAAAGTTTGGCTGTTACCATAACCGATGTGGCTATAGATAATAAGTCGGCACAGTTAAAAGTAAAATTTTTAGGACACGTAAGTTGGAAAGATGTAAGTAAAATAATCAATAAAGATAATCTATTGGGGCGAACCAAACCGGAGGTAGAAAATTATTTTTCCGCTTTTCCTGGTGTAAAAAATGTTGAGGTTAAGCTTTCCCCTTTCTGGGTAACGTCAGTACCGACGATAGCCGATCATATTGATTTGAATATTAAGTAAGCAATAATTTACCCCCGCCCAGCTTTTGCGCCAAACGGGGGTTGTTTTGTTCGTTTATCAGGAGCTGGTGGAAAAGGTTCTCATCAGCGCCCACAGAGAAATGATGAGGGGCACCAGATCCAAGATAAAGCGATACTGCTGGATCATAGTTTTTTGAGAGTTATAAAATCTTATGGCCATCTCATACTTTTCCCAGTCCGTCAGTTTCCTGAAGTCGTCGCCGAAGCGATCCTCCAATGCCCTGACGATTTCACTGAGTTTGCCAAACAGCAGACGTTGCAAACTGTTTTTCATATCAAACCTTTAGGGTTGTTGGTTGATGATTTGGTTATTTAGGTTTTTAATGTTCTATGTCAAAAAAACCGCAACTTTCTGCTTAAGATTATTGCGGGTTGGTAATGTTCTATATGGGCAGAGATCGAAACCTTTCGGTCACCACCTGTATAGAACAGCTACTATTAAATTGTTAAGTATTTTAAGTATAGCATTATTTAAATCTAAGTCAAATTGTTGACAAATTAAGGCTAAAATGTAAAATTAATTATGCTAATGATTGTGACGCTCACCAAGCGTCATCCGCCTTGGGCGGATCTCCCGATTACATTGGGGGGCTAAGTAGCAAGACAATTGGAAAGTGCCCTGAGCTATGAGCTTGTCGAATAGTCGAAGGGAAATTGGGTGGAACCGCCCTGTCGCCCAAAGCGATCTGGACCCCAAATGATCAACAATGGAATGCTGTCAACAATTAAGTTTGGTCGCTATATAAACCGTTAAAGATTTCGAAGACAACCAACCCCAACAAGAACCGATTATATAGAATTGGAAATTAAATAACCAACCTGTTTAATGATACGACGGCCAACCGGTACACGAGGGGTAGTAGAGAAATTAAGTTACTAACTAGGAGGATAGTCCCTTTCTATGTATACCCAAAAACCAATAGCAGGAGCTGCACCCGCTATCACCACCCCACAGCCTACCTGGCGACGGATAATTAGATTTTTTCTATTTTTATTTACCCAATTTTTGCCTGTTATCACCCTTACTTGGTTACCAGCCTTCATTGGAACAATCAAGTTTTCATATAATCACCCCGAAATAATATTTTATGACTATCATGGGCAAAGTGTTTTCGAGCAATTTCTTTATCTTCGTCCCTCGCCCAATGAAGTAGCTTGGGATTTAGGTTTTTGGGGGTATGTTGTATTATCTATCGTGCTAGTCGTTATGGCTAATTTATATTGGGTAAATATTTTTAACAAAGCCAATCGTCTTCAGTGGATATTATTAATGTGTATTGTGCAATTTATCCTTGCAAGTATCGTTTGGTTTTTTGCGTCGGATTGGTTTTATGGATCATGGTTTCATTTTAGCCCATTCCTTCAAGGTCCAGGGACTGGGGCATGCTGTTAATAATAAAGCCAAACGGTTTATTGACAAATTAAAACTAAAATGTAAAATAAACTATGCTAACGATTGTGGTGGTTACCAACCACTATCTGCCATAAGCGGATCCTACACTTAGTGGGGCTAAGTTAGCAAGACAATTGGAAAGTGCCCTGA
>DOPF01000018.1 GCA_003512705.1 Patescibacteria group bacterium | reverse complement strand
ATAAAGTAATTACGCCAAGTCATATTATTCGTACCTTAAGGTAACCACTGGGTCTAGTGAGGCCGCCCGACGGGCGGGCCTGCCCGCCAAAGCTAAGCTGATACTTATCTCAACTAATACTAGTCTATTCATAACGCAATGTGTCTACTGGATTAAGTTTAGCGGCGCGGCTGGCGGGGTAAAAACCAAATACTAAACCAATTAATCCACCGACCCCCACTGCCACAATAATGGAAGTCGGCGAAACAATGAACGACCAGGCATAACCCAAACTTTTTGCCACGGCGGCAATTAAGGCCGACACTGTTGAACCTCCCAAAATACCGATAATCGATGCGACTCCGGTAATTATTAAAGTTTCTATTAAAAATTGATTTAAAATATCACGCCGCCGCGCGCCCACCGCTTTACGCAAC
Source organism: Patescibacteria group bacterium (assembly GCA_003512705.1). Lineage (GTDB taxonomy): Bacteria > Patescibacteriota > Patescibacteriia > Veblenbacterales > UBA10138 > UBA10001. Next base: position 20,707 of record DOPF01000018.1, on the reverse strand, counting down.
CCGATTTCCCTAAACCTTTCCGTTACCGCCACCAACATAATGTTCATTATGCCAATGCCGCCGACTAACAAGGATAAGGCGGCTATGGCGGCCAAGAAAAACTTCAAGGCGTCGGTAATTTGCGTTAATAAATCAAGCGCCTGCACCGCCGCGCGCACGGAAAAATCATCCTCTTGATCAGAATCCAGCTTATGCTTTTCCCGTAATACTTGTTTGATGCCTTCTAAGGTTTGATCAATGGCGGCAGCGTCATCAACCCGAGCCCGGATTAAAGATAAATGCCTCCAGCCCAGCATTATTTTTTGAGCGGTGTTTAATGGTATAAATACCTGATTATCCTGATTAGTAAACGCTACCGTGCCACGCTCTTTGGCTTCACCAATTACCCTAAATGTTTCGCGACCGATCTTTATGCTTTGACCAACCGGGTCGTCGCCTTGAAACAATTCCTCGGACATGGCACTGCCTAAAACCACCACCCGCGCCAGACCGATATCTTCTTCAGCTGTAAAAAAACGGCCCGACTTTAATTCCAGTTTTTCAATATCGGGATAAGACGCCTCCACCCCAGTATAAGTACCGGAATCAATGGATCGGTTTTGATAAACTACTTTTCCCCGGCCCTGCGCATACCCTGACGCTGCTACAATATGATACGTTCTAGGGTCATTAAGAAGCGCCTTAACATCATCGTTAACCAGGGTTTTTACTTGGATACCAAAAACCGCGGCGGGCGGGCCGGTTTCGTCGGACGCCCCGGGCAGAACCCCCACCAAGTCACTGCCTAAGCTATTAACTTGCTGTAAAATCAATGATTGTGCGCCGGCGCCAATGGAAATAATTAGTACCACCGACCCAATACCGATAATTAACCCCAGCATGGTTAAAAATGACCGCAGGCGGTTGGCGCGCAGATTGGTGCTGACCAATTTTATGACTCCCCTAATTTCCATGTGGGTAGGATAATTATTTTAATTCACCGCTTAAAGCTTGCTGGCGCGTACTTTCGGGCACCGCTTCGTCAGAAACTAAACCACCGTCTTTAAGTCGCAAAATCCTTTGGGCGTGGCTGGCTGTGTACATTTCATGTGTCACCAAAATAACCGTATGGCCGCGGCTGACATTTAAGTCAAATAAAATTTTCATTATTTGCGCGCCGGATTTGGAATCCAGGTTACCGGTCGGTTCATCGGCAAACACCAGCGACGGATTATTAACCAGCGCCCGGGCTATAGCTACCCGCTGTTTTTCACCACCGGATAATTGATTGGATAAATATTCTACCCGGTGCTCTAAACCCACCGCCTTTATAGTTTCCCGAGCCTTAGACACCCGTTCCTCTTCGGCTAGGTCGGTGTATAATAGCGGCAATTTAACATTTTCCAAAACCGTAGTTTTGGGCAATAGATTAAATTGCTGAAACACAAAACCGACTTTTTCCAACCTAAAAACCGCCAATTCGTCATCGTTCAAACCACTAACATCGCGCCCCTCAAACCAGTATTGGCCACTAGATAATTTATCCAAAAAACCCAAAATATGCATTAGGGTGGATTTGCCCGAACCGGAGGGACCCATAATGGAAACAAACTCGCCTGGTTTTATGGTGAAAGACAAATTATGCAACACCGGCGTTACCACGCCGTCATTGTCATATTGCTTGCTTAATTTTTCTACCTTAATTAATTCAGAGTTATTACTTGCCATTGGTCTTAGAGGTTACTACCAATTCTCCAGCGGTTAATCCATTCGTTACCTCTACTAACCCGTCATCTCCCTTTAACCCCAGTTCAACCATCCGCGTAGCCAGTGTGTTTTTTTGCATGACTTCCACAAACGGTTTGAAATCGGAATCGTATTTAACCGCTCGTAAGGGAATTACCAACACACCCGACCGTGACGCGGTGGTAACATCAATGTTGGCGGTCATCCCCGGCTTAATTCCGTCGTCGGTATTATCAAACAAAACCGTGACTTCATAATATACCACATCGGATAAAACAGTAGAAGCCGGATCAACAAAAGCAATGTGTCCAGAAAAATGTTGCCCCGATCCAAAAGCGTCTAAAGTAATATCAGCCACCTGCCCAGTATCTAATTTGGCCACATCCGCTTCAGGTACCTGCATGGTTATTTCATAATTACCTTTTGATAACAGCACTAAAACAGGTGTGGCTAGTGAAGTTGTTTCGCCCGCCTGATTATTGATTTTAGTAATCGTGCCGTCAGCCGGGGCAACGATGGATCGGTCAGCTAAATCGCTTTGGGCTTTGAGTAATGCAGCTTTAGCGGCAGTCACCGCCGCCGTGGCCGAGGCTAAATCAAAACTACGAGCCGGGGCTTGTTTTAAAGCCAGCTTGGCCTCGGCCTCTATTAATGCCTGCTCGGCGGCCAGAACCGTGGCCTCGGCCGCATCCACCTGCTGATTACGAGTAGTTAAAGCGGCATCATAAGCGGCTTTATAAGTAGTATAACTGGAACTTGAAGTGTTAGGTATTTCCGCTATCCACTCATCTCCAGCCATAAAAGTGCCCGTGCTGCTAAATTGTATAGTTAAACCATATGAGCCCAGGGCGGTGGTGGTAAGGCGACTGCCTTCATTGCCATAACGCGATTCCAGCCCAAAAATTGAATAGGTTAAATTAACCGGATTATCCAACCTAATTGTATATGAGCCTGTTTCCTTGCCAGTATAAGTACCCCCAATGGTAATGGTAACGGTTGATACATTAGTTGCTTTAGGCGTTGCTTCGGGGGTTAAACCAACCAATTGAAGCCAAGCATTGGCCACCGCTTGGTCTTGAGTGGCTTTAGTATTATCTAATGACTTTTCCGCGTTGGCTAAAGTTACTTCAGCGGCTGCGACGGCCGCCTCGCTAACCGACACGTCTTCTACCGACGCCCCGGCGTTTAATTTATCCACCGCCGCCTGCGCCTGCTCTAGTTGCGCTTGGGCTGATAAGACAGCGGCTTGAGCGTCGCCTGACTGCAGGGTAGCCAAGCGCTGACCGGCCTTCACTTCATCGCCAACCTTTACCGATAAAGTAGATAAGCGACCCGATGCTTTAAAATTTAAATCAACCTTTTCAGCGGCTTCCACCGTACCGGTAACCGAGACGGTTTGCACCAAATCCTGTTCCACCACACGTTCGGTGGTGTACCGCGGCTTGGTGTTTTGCTTATTTTGGTACACAATCAGGGTCACTATAGCTGCCATAATCACTAGTGGTATCCAGACTTTTTTTAATTTTAAGATTCTTAGCATATTATTTTCTAAGCTTTCCAAACTGGGACATTAGTTTTTTAATAAAACTATCAATCGCTTCGGCTTTCACTAAGCCGACTACTTGACCAAACTTACCAAAAACCATTAACTTGTCGCCGGCTTTCAATTTTAAAGCACTGCGCGCACTAGCCGGGATAACGACTTGCCCGCGTGACCCCATAGTGGTGGTGCCAAAAAAAACTTCATTTAAAATATTGTGCGATTTATGGGTTTTGGGCATAAGTATGAAAAGTATGAATTATCGTACTTAAGTATATCAGCAATCTAGGTTAGGGTCAAGTCTGCGGTCTGTGAAATAAAATTCTTTAAATATTTAAAAAAAACATCTTGGGGAAATGTATGCGATCGCATATATTTCCCCAAGGCTAAAAATCAAAAAAAGGGTCGACTTGTCTCTAATCCACCGGTGATTGGTGAAGTGGGTCATACCAACCCCAAATCGGCCCCTTGACGCTATAGCTATTATTTTTTGCCATCTTAGCCCATAAGCCAAAAAATGTCAAGCGCGCTTAGGTAACCCCAATGCCAAGCATTGGGGCTTGACTATCTATATTTCGCGCGCGACACTGAGCAACAAGCCCGGCGGGCTGGCGACTCTGGTTCCCCAATGCTAAACATTGGGGCTTGTCGTCGAAGTGTCAAGTGAATTTTGATAAATGAAATCACCATGGCTTTAGTACTAAAGGGGATGAACTCCTTTGGGGAAATATGTCCGATCGGACATATTTCCCCAATACTCATAGACAAAAAACAAGCCCAGCGTCGTCCCTATTGCATCGCTGGGCCTTGGCAACACTTAGTTCCCTGTGCCGCCGTAGGTTAGCAAGGGCGGGAACTGCGGGGACAGAAAATGCACACCTTTCACTTCCGCAAAACATCCTTTATTGCGGCCACCCTAAATAAAATAATAACAAAATATCACAAGTAATACAAGATATTATTTTAATACAATCATCACTTGTTCTCCGCTTTCCACCTCTCCTCCGTTCCAATCATGTACCGCTCGGTCAAAGGCTGAATAGTGATAGCGAAAATTTTCTCCCCGTCTGGTTCCGGGATCATTAGTTATAAATTCATCGCCCTCATAGCCCTTAACCACTAACATATGATACAAAGGACCGGGTGTTCTAAAGTAAGGATTGCCCAAAAGCCTGCCGGCCGCCGGCAAAATTACCGGCTTGCCTAAATTAATCTGCTGCTTTATGGCATCCACACTGTAAGATACAACTTCGGCTCGCACACCAAACCGTTCATTAAGCACTTGTGTAACTTCTTGAGCGGTAATATCAATTGTATAACCATTATCGGTTTCCCACTGAACCAGCTCTAAAATGCGCTCATCCGCTTCTTCTGGCGTTAAACGTAAATCATCACGGCCCAGAACAAAATCCACTAACATAATGATACTGGCTTCTTCGCAGGCCTCTTGATAAGGTAAATCCCAGTTGGCGTACGGCGCCTGTACCGTGAATGGAACTGGTAATATTTTTATCGAATGTTCTACTAGCTCCGTTGGCTCTTTGGGTATCGTTTCAATTACAGTCACTTCTTCTTTATCAACTACTGGCGCCACTGGCTTTTCAACATTAACATTACCATTAACAGCTTCCTCATAAACTGGCTCTTGGTAATTTTCTATAAAAACCGGCGCTGGTTTACTCATAGACCAAAAAATGCCAGCAGCTAGAACCCCTAAGATCAATAATGAAATTAACGCCCACCTACGCATAGATTTATAAATAATAGCACGCTTAACTCCCCTACCCAACCGTCAAATCTTGACTAATTATAAAACTGATTATATAATGATACCACTATTTATAATTCATTATTCTGTATTCTTTATTCTAAAATATGGCTCATACCAAGGCAGGCGGCAGTACAAGTTTAGGCCGCGAATCACAATCTAAAAGACTAGGCGTTAAGCTTTTTGCCGGACAACCAGCTAAGGCGGGTATGGTTATTGTTAGACAACGTGGTACTAAATTCTTTCCCGGTGAAGGTGTAAAAAGAGGATCCGATGACACCTTATTTGCCTCTCGCGCCGGTGTTCTCCAGTTTAAGACCAAATGGCGCAAAGCCTTTACCGGCAAGTTAAGACAAATTAGGGTAATTTCGGTAACACCACAAAAGTAGCTATTAAAAAAACACCTCTCGTAGCGCGTGGTGTTTTTTGTTATCTAACGGCCCCGGAATAAGCAATGGCCCGCATAATGTCCCAATCACTGGCGCTAGCCGGCACTCGTCCGTAAATATCTTTAAAGTATTTAATGGCTGTTTTTTCGGAATTTAAATTGCGATTCGGATTTCTTAAGCCATAAGCCATAATAGTTATGGCCGCGTCATCATGAGGATTTTTCCGATCGGGGTCTTTTAAATATATTTTCTTATAATGAGTGTACACTGCCTGCTCACGCTCTGGACTTAACCTAGACGGCCAACGACCGTTGGCAATTTTTATAACATCTTGCCAATCTAAATCAGTTTGCGGCAAACGCGCGAAGGCTGACTTAAAACTATCCACAACTCCAGCCCGCTCACCCATTCCCAACCACAACGTATTAGTGGTGCCATTTTGTAAAAAGTAGGCGATGGCGTAGCGTTTATTAATTTCTAGATCAGAATTTAATGCAACTATTCGGCTATAGATACTGATCCCCACTGAATCCAAATTAACAAATTGATTATGACCCGATATTTCTTGTGATTCGGTTTTAGAGGTCTCATTTAGTACCACGGGGCTAGACTGCGATAAATTATTAAAATTAATAGCGCCGCTAGCACCACCTCCCGAGGTGGATGAACCGGCACTACCCGAAGAACCATTAGACGATGAACCGCCGGTATTACCAGAACCAGCCGTTCCCCCATCGCTTAAACCCGAGGACACATTCACCTCAATACTTGTTGCTGTACCAACATTACCCGCAGCGTCATAAGCGCGCGCCGCCAGTCTAATGCGGCCAGCACCTGATACTAACCAGCTGGTACTGTACGGCGTACTAGTGTCGCTCGCCACCACCACGCCGTCGACGATGAATTCCACTTTGGTAACGGCGGTATTGTCGGAAGCAGTAGCCACGAGCGTCACACTACCTGAGACAAATGCCCCCGACGCGGGTTCGGTGAGCGCCACGACCGGCGGCACGGTATCGCTACCGGCTGGCGGTGGCGTGCCGTTCTGCACTGTTACGATAACGCTCGTAGCAGTGGCCTGATTGCCACCCGCGTCCCTAGCCACGACAGTAAGAGTATGAAATCCATTCAAGGATTGGGTGGTATTCCAGATGATACTGTGGGGGCTACTGGTATCTTCACTGCCAAGATTCACACCGTCAAGCTTAAACTGCACACCAATAACGCCAACGTTGTCAGAAGCCGTGGCTGATATGGTGACTGTGGTGCCAGAGACAGTCACGCCGCTCGCGGGCGCGGTAATGGAGACGGCGGGAGCCTGGGTGTCGCCAGTGGGTGGTGGTGGCATGGTAACGCCGAGTGTGGCCGCCTTTACAGCCTGTAATAGCTCGTCTCGTTGGCCAGAATAAGTGGAAAAATTATTTTTTCCTAAATAGCCGCCGCCTATTTCCCACAAAATCATTCCACCAATGCCTTTATTTTTTATAAACTCAACCGCCTTAGTAACCGATTTGGCATCCTGAAATGTTATATAAACATCATCGGCTGTTCCCGAGTTATCTAAGGCAAAATATGAAACATTGCTATAAGAATCCCATTTAATTGAACTGGGATATTTATCCAGGTAACATTTTTTTATATTGTAATACCTAGTTTCAACCGTCGAACGGAAATTACAATCGGAATTGGCTGACGCGGTACCGACTGATACTTGCGCCGGCGTCGTCCCCCAACGGTCACGCGGCGTCAAAGGAGCACTGCTACTATCATTTAATTTTGTCCCACCGCGCCAAACCCAGCCATTAAAATCAATGCCACCGCCAATTTTACTTTTGGGTACGCCTTGAGCAATTAAATCATCAACATCTGATTCTATAGTGGCCATACAAGTATTTCCATTGCCTTCGGCGATGTCCAGTGTAGCACAAGTGCCGTCTGGATTCTTAATATTTTGGGCGGCATTATTATGCCAAGTTTCTTTAGTCCAGGTGCCAGTTTGGTCATAGCTCATTATATTAATTTGGTCCAAATAAGGCTCGGCTCGCGCCCAATCATTAAAATTATTGAAAATAGCGGCCGTTAAAATTGGTTTCTTACTCACATCATAATAAGCCGTCTGTAAATTCATTTTGGCTTTTATCTCTTGGGCAAAAACGTCTATGAAATCATCCCAAGAGTTTCCCGCGCCAGTGATAGTGCTTTCTTCTGGATCCAAATCAATACCATCAAACTGGTATTGATTCATAAAACTAATAAGGTTCGTTACCGCGGTAGCGCGTGTAGCTGAATTAGACAAGGCCGAATTCCACCCGCCGCCGCCAGCGCCGCCGACGCTAAATAAAATTGGTTTACCGTTAGCATGAGCCGCGGCCACTGCTTTTTTCAAACGATTGTCATTCCAGTTACTGTTGGTCGCCACTCGGCAACACCCACCACTACCATCAAGCCCAGTGGCAAAAAATATTAAATGAGTAAAAGCATCCCAATCAATTTCTGGCTCGGTATAAGAACCCCAATTACCATCTCCTGATTGGGTATTGAATTCCCAAGATGATATGTAAGCCGTCACCCATAAATTGCTGGGGGCCGATGACCCGGAACCAGCCGACGAGGGCGGATTTGGCGTTGAGTTTGGCGGCGTAACCACTATATTACTAACCGTAACTGTTAACGATTGCGGCGTACTGATATTTCCAGCAGCATCGCGGGCGACAGCTGATACAGTATGTGATCCATCAGCGACTAACGCAGAATCCCAATTTACGCTATAAGGACTGGTAACATCTTCACTGGCAATATTTTGATCATCAACTTTAAATTGCACGCCAACCACACCGACATTGTCGCTCGCCGTTGCGGTTAAAGTTATAGTACCCGATACGGTAGCGCCGCTGACTGGTTGTGACAAACTTACAGTTGGCAGGGAAGTATCGCTGGGCGGCGCTGATCCTCCCCCATCATTTAAGCCTAAGCCTACGAATTTAATATCATCAACGTAATAAGTTTTAGTTTGCCCGTTGTGTTCTTGTAAATAAAAACCGTGGATCACTTGGCTCGACGGATTAAGTTCGGCCATAGTTCCTAATATTGCATTCCAGGTGTTGGCCGCCAGGCTAAATGATTTGGTGGGAAAGGTTTGATTAGAATCGTTTTCCAATTTTAAAACCACGTTGCCGCCATTGGCACCGCCGTATACACTCATGCTTAAACTCGAATAATCACCAGCGTTAATATTGTTAGGCTGTCCCCACGGGCCGGAACGCAAACGCAGCGCACCCCAGGCGGATAAAGTAACTTTAATTGATTTACTGCCACTCAACACTTGCTCTGGAGATGTCAAATCTTTAGCCGACGCGCCCCAAGAAACTTCCTGCCACGGTGGCGTAATACTGTCCTCATAAATTACTAAATCGGACGCGGCTTGCGCGCCGGGTAAAAAAGCGTAAACCAACACGCCACTTACAACCAAGGGTATGAGCAAACTTATGGGTACTAATTTTCTAAACATATTTTTGGGTAAACAAAAAACACCCTATCCGGTGTTTTGACTATATATTTTAAGAATAGCAAATACTTGCCGCCCTGTCAATATGTTTAAATAAAAAAGGGAGGTACGAAATCTCCCTTCTGAAAAGTTTTACGCTTTCAGATTAATTACTCAATAATGGTTGAGTGGCCCTCGTTGAAGTTGTCGGTTGTAGCAATCAACTCGCCGTGCGGGCCAAAAGCCGAAATTTTGCACCAAGTGCTCTCATCCGGGCACACCCAGATACCAATAGCACCTAGTTTGGCCCACTTTACACTCGCACTATCCATGCGAAAAAGTTTAGCAGCCCAAGGATTGCGGGGCGTACTCCACTTGTTTGCGAAATAGGCTATTATAGAATCGGCCGACTGATATTTTCCAGTCGCGGAATCGCGACTATTTTCAGCCCATTGTCGGATATACCCCATTCTTTCTATGGTGCTGGAATATCCGTAAAACTCCACCGCTTCTGCCTGTGGCTGGTCTCCCTGGAACATACTGATCCCCACGGCAATGGCGATGCCAACGACAATAACACCAAGTATTATGATTAACAACTGACCCTGACCCATGACATACCTCTATGAAAAAAGTGGTTGAATAGTGATTTAAGGACCGATTTTAATTGATATTAACTTATACCTAGCGCAAATTTTTGTCAATAATAAAACCAGGCAAAAAATAGTGTCGGAAATATGTCCAGCTGGACATAAAAACGACCAAGTCAAAATGGACGACTGTCTAACTCAAATTAAAGATAGCTGCTTTGATAAATTCCCTAAACAGTGGGTGTGGCCGCAGGGGGCGGGATTTAAATTCCGGGTGAAACTGCACACCCACAAACCAAGGGTGATTTTTTAGTTCCACAATTTCCACTAAATGGCCGTCAGGTGATGTTCCTGAAACTACTAATCCGACTTTTTCTAACTTAGTTTTATAATCATTATTAAACTCATAACGGTGTCGGTGCCGTTCCGATATTTTATTTTCACCATAAGCCTCGTGCGCTTTAGTCCCCTTTACTAAACTACAATCCCAAGCCCCTAACCGCATCGTGGCGCCGTAATCGCGCGAAAGTAATTTCTTTTCTTGATCAGGCATAATATGAATAACCGGATATTTAGTTTTGGGGTTGATTTCAGTTGAATTAGCATTTTTTAACCCAGCTAAATTTCGGGCTACTTCTATGGTGGCTAACTGCATGCCATAACATAAACCAAAATATGGTATATTATTTTCTCTGACATAAGTTACGGCCTGAATAATACCCTCAATGCCGCGACTGCCAAAACCACCCGGCACCACCATACCGGCCATACCCTTTAAATATTTCTCCGCGCCGTCGGCTTCTATTTTTTCTGAATCTATCCAATACAGTTTAGGTTTAACGCCATTTAGCCAACAGGCGTGTTTCAGTGATTCTAGCACTGATACGTATACATCTCCTAACACATAATCACCGGTCGAAAAGTATTTGCCTACCACAGCGATGGGCAGTTCCTTTTCCACCGACTTTACCACGTTGGCGAGTTTTCGCCAATCAGTTAAATCCTTGCTCTTGGTTTTTAAATGAATTTTCTTTAATATTTTTTCCGCGAAATCTTGTTCATCAAGTTTAATCGCCACATCATAAATGGAATGCAAATCTGGATTAGAAATAATATCATCCGCGTCCATATTGCAGAACATAGCCAAACGCTCCCGGCGTTTTTTATCAACCTCATGCTGGGCACGCGCCACTAAAAAATCGGGCTGAATACCAATGGAGTTTAAAATATGCACTGACGTTTGCACCGGTTTCGACTTCATTTCGCCGACCGACGGCGGTGTCGGCAAATACGCCACATGCACGTGCAGTACGCTGTCTTTGTCGCGTAATTTCATAATGCGCGACGACTCGTAGTAAAAAATATTTTGATATTCACCCGCCGTGCCCCCGAGTTCTATAACCACAATATCGGCTTTCATTTTTCTACCCGCTTGCTTAATACGGCCGATAATTTCATCACATAAATGCGGAATCGCCTCAACATCTTCACCCTCATAACCAAAACTGCGCTCCCGCTCAATGACCGTCTGATAAATTTGGCCCATGGTTATAAAATTATCGCGCGATAAAGATCGGTCTAAAAACCTTTCATAGGTGCCGATATCCTGATCGGTTTCTATGCCGTCGTCACACACAAACACCTCGCCGTGTTCGGTGGGACGAATAGTTCCGGCATCAACATTTAAATAATTTTCACATTTAACTGTACAAACGGTGTAGCCTTTACTTTGTAGAAGTTTTGATAACGACGCTACGGCAATACCTTTGCCGACGGACGACATGACACCGCCTGATACGAAAACAAATTTAGTTTTAATCATGGTCGGTTTGCACTCTAATAATAAATTGCGACTTTTTGTCCGGCCCCAAGACAACCTGCCCCGGATGATCACCAACAACTTTTACGGCTGAATCAAGATCAATATTTTTTTTGGTTAGCTTTAATCCGAATTGTTGATTTATCGCCTCGGCCACGGCGGCCGGGGTGATGCCAGCATACAATGTGCCTTCGGGTGACGCCTTAGCTTTTACCGTCACTACTTTACCGGCCACAACCCCTAACCAGTCCGATTCACGCGCGAGTGCTTGACGATCTTGCTCGGCTAATCGCGACTTCGTTTGGTCCAATTCGACTAATTTACTGGCGGTAGCTTTAACTGCTATAGCTTGAGGTAAGAGATAATTTAAAGCATAGCCGTCACTGACCTCCTTAACTTGACCCGCCTTAACCCCCGGCACACTTTTTAAAAAAATAACCTTAATCATGAATAGTAAATATTTTATCGTCAGTTAATGCAATGTCTTGGTAAGTTAAATTATCAATCTTTGACCAACCTGGACTGGTTTGTAACCACTGTGTAAAATTATCTATCGCCGCGGCGTTGCCTTGTATTTCCGCGGCTACCTGGCCATCGGGTAAATTGGCCACAAAACCCACCAAAGAATTAGCCCGCGCTTTTTTTGCAATCAAGTACCGTAACCCTACTCCTTGCACTCGGCCGACCAGAACTAGACGCCGGCGTTTCATTACAAGCTTAACAATTCTAAGGCTTTGTCTAGTTGTGGATCTTTATCAGCCTCGTAATCATCGGCAGTTAAAGGCACCATGATATCAGGGGTTATACCTTCCTTATCTATTTGCCGACCTAGTGGTGTTAACCAGTTGGCAATCGTTAATTTAATAGACGAACCATCGGGAAAACTTTGATAATCCTGAACCGACCCTTTTCCAAACGTGGTTTCACCCACCAGGGTGGCTAGTTTGTAATCTTGCAAAGCGCCGGCCACGATTTCCGACGCCGACGCTGAACCTTGATTTACCAATACAATTGTCGGTAAATCCCCTAGCTCACCCTTACCGTTAGCTTCGTGCACCTTCACTTGGGCGCCGGTATATTGCTCTTTAACCACCGTTCCCTCTTTTATCCAATGACTGGCCAACTCCACCGCGATATCTAAAAAGCCGCCGGGGTTATTTCGCAAATCTAGAATCAGACCTTGCGCACCTTGAGCGGCTAGGGCCTGCCAAGCTTTAACAAACGAGGCATCGGACTCTTGTGTAAAATGAACCAATCTCATGTAACCGACTTTGCGACCATTGCTCAAAGTTTTTAGCTCCGAGCGCAATATATCAACTTTGATAACCGCCCGTACAATTTCTAATTCCTTCGGTTCAGTATCGCCCGACGATAAAATAACCAACTTTACTTTAGTGTCTCTCTTACCTCTAATTAAACTAACCGCGTAATCTAACGCCAAGCCAGAAGTATCTACACCACCAATAGCTAAAACTCTATCCCCCGGCCGCAAACCAGCGCGTTCGGCTGGGCTATCCGGTAGCGGCGCAATAATAACTAAGTGATCGTTTTTTATGCCCACCTCTGATCCAATACCTTCAAAACTGCCTGATAGTTCTTTGTTAAACTGCTCGGCCATGGCCGGATCCATAAAAACTGAATAAGGATCGCTTAAAGACGCCACCATACCCTCAAGACTGCCATAAAATAAATCCGTCTCCGTAATTGGCTGAACCAAATAATTCGCCTTTACATAATCCCACACTCGCCAAAACAAATTAAAATCAACCTCTTTACTTACGTAGCTAGGGGCCGTGCGGGTGATATTTACTAATTGACGCCCACCGGGACCCGGAACCTGAATGGTAAAACTCTGGCCCACGACGATGCCGGCAATAAAGCCCGCGAGTATAAACAAAATCACCAGCGGCCCCGAAGCCGGCCTCCTGGAAGAAGCCCCGGGCTTTGCGCTGGTGGGAGAAGAAAGATTCATTTTCCAAAATTAAATAACTAGTGAAATTTTACCATGCCTGGGAAGCGCCGTCAAAGCCCTTATTTTTACTGTCTTTTTATATTAGCACCCAAGGCCCGCAGGCGGCTTTCTAATTTTTCATAACCTCGGTCCACCACTTCGGCATCACTTATAATAGTCTGACCTTCAGCCATCAACGCAGCAATTATCAGGCTCACGCCGGCTCGCAAGTCGAACGATTTTATTTCGCGCCCATAAAGCGGAGTGGGCCCAGTGATAACTACGCGATGTGGATCGGCAATAATCGCATTGGCACCCATTTTTATGAGCTCTGATATATGGTTTAAACGCCCTTCGTATAGCGGATCCTGAATCAGTGAGGTGCCAGCCGCCTGCGTGGCCAAAACAGAAAAAGGCGCTTGTAAATCGGTAGGAAAGCCGGGATAAGGCAAAGCTTGGAGTTTGGTAAATGGTTTTAACTGCCGGGTTGACTTAACTTGCATCACCTGACCGTCAACTTCTACTTGCGCGCCGATACTTTTTAAATTATGTAGCACTAATCCTAAGTACTGTGGCTGAACCGGAGATATTTCCACACTCCCCCTGGTAACTGTAGCCAGGGCCGCCCAAGTACCAGCTTCTATGGGGTCGGGAATAATTGTATATTCGCCCCCATGAAGTTTATCTACACCGGCGATGGTTAAACTATGAGTTCCCACGCCGCTTATTTTAGCGCCCAGCGTGTTTAAAAAGTTACACAAGTCCTGAACATGCGGTTCGGCGGCGGCGATGTCAATAGTCGTTATCCCTTTAGCCAGAGTGGCAGCCATAACTAAATTTTCGGTTGCTGTCACAGAGAACTCCCACAATGTAACGTGGGCTCCGGATAAAGTCGTTGCCGTCAGTTCATAAAATTCGCCGTCCATTTTCACAGTTACGCCCATCTGTTCTAATCCAGCCAAGTGAGCGCTTAACGGCCGATTACCAATAATGCAACCGCCGGGCTCGGGCAATCTTACATTTTTTAGCCGGGCAAGTAACGGCCCCATTAGCAACACTGATGAACGCATCGCCTTAACATCGTTGGTCGACAGTGCGCTCAAACTTATGTCATCGGCCCGTACCCGAACCGTGGCCCCATCGCGTTTAACTTGGGCGCCTAATTCTTTTAACAAATTCAACATTTTATCCACGTCAGTAATTTCCGGAACATTATGGATAACACACTCCTCACGGGTTAATAAACAGGCGGCGAGTATAGGGGTGGCGGCGTTCTTGGCCCCGGGAATCTTGATAGTTCCAGAAAGCTTAGCCCCGCCTTCTATGACAAATGAACTCATGTTACAATGGATAACGGATAATAACTAACCATATAGTAGCGAGTTGAAAAAAGAAAATCAACCCTATGGATTTAAAGTATCGCCGAATTATATATATTGGCTTTATCGCCCTATTTGCAGTCGCGGCGGTGGTTTTGCTTTTATACGCTCAGGGTTATAAATACAATAAACTAAAGGGTCGTATTGAAAAAACCGGCGCCATTACCGTAGAGTCAGTACCAGCGGGGGCACCAGTAAGAATCACCCAACAAACCGCCACGGCCTTAACGCCATTAAACTGGAGCCGCCTGGCGCCCGATGAATATGAGGTAACGGTACAACTTGACGGCTTCCAAACTTGGACCAAAAAATTGTCCGTTAAAAGCGGCCAGGTAACCCAAACTGGTAAAATAAAGTTGTGGCCTAACGAGCAGGCGGGCACGTTATTGCCCGACACTTCGCGGGTGAAAACCTGGTTGGCACCCAATCGGCAAAATTTATTGTTCTTATCCAACCAAGGTTTAGGCGCTGGTTTGTGGCTGCATAATTTAGCCTCCGGCGACTCGGCCTTAATAAGCCGCCCGGCGGCCGATAAAATAACTTACTTAGAATGGTCGCCGTCTAGTCGACAAATTTTACTCAATGTAATAGATGCCGGTTGGCAGATAACTAATTTGACTGATAATACTACCACTGCTATTAGCTTGCCCGCCACACTGTCCCCTAAAATTATGCACTGGTCGGCTGATGATAATAGCGTGGTCTACTTCGCTACCGCCACCGAATTGTATGAATTTGATTTAGGCACTAATTCGGCCAAATTACTAAGCCGCGACCAAATAATTGATTTTCAACATCATCAAGGTCTTTTATACTTGTTAAGTGAACAAAATAAAGGCGGCGTGGCCTTAAAAATTTTAAATCCAAAAAATTTACAAGAGGTGCCGTTAACTGAACCCCTACCACTTTCGACTGATTATGTCTTCTTAGAGCAATCGAGTAATTGGCTACCTTTATTAGACTCTAACCGCCACCAACTTTATCTACTGCGCTCGCCTTTAAAAAACTTTCGTTCAGTCACAAAAATCGACCAAGCCATCAACATTGACTGGTCTCAAGATGCTAATAAAATTATCTTTTATAATAACTTTGAAGTGTGGAGTTATAATTTCGACACTGAGCAGACTAACCTGTTATACCGGGTAAGTTCGGTTATAAACCAAGCGCGTTGGTATAATGATCAATATGTTTTGCTTAACACCGGCGGTCAACTAGTGGCTTTAGAGCTAGATTCCAGAGATCACCAACAAAGCTGGGTTTTATCTACTCAAGACCAATCCATAACCGACCTTTTTATAGAGCCGCAAAGCAAGGTGATTACCATGCAAACTCAAAATGGCTTAATCCGGCTACTAGTTACTGAAGGTTCACTCCCTGCTGGCGCGCCGCCTGCAAATTCGCCCGCAACAGAGATTCAAACGTCCCCGCATCTGTCCACGAACCTTTAACAACTGTAAAGGTCATTTTACCTTGCCCCACATAAGCGTTATTAACATCAGTTATTTCCAGTTCGCCGCGACCCGAGGGTTTTAAAGTTTTAATCACCGAAAATACCTGGCTATCGTATAAATATAAACCGGTTACAGCCAAGTTACTGGTGGGTTTTTTCGGTTTTTCTATTATTTTTACAATTTTATCACCTGCTACCTCGGCCACACCAAAGCGCTGGGGGTCGGTAACCTCTTTTAAAAATATATGCCCGCCGCTGGGCGAGGACATAAACTTTTTAATAACATCAGATAAATCATCTTCAAATATATTATCGCCTAAAATAGCTGCCACTGGCTCGGTATCAGAAAAATCTTCGGCCAAACCCAACGCCTGGGCAATACCCCCCGGCTCATCTTGCAATTCATAAGACAAGCTAACCCCAAACTCTTTACCCGATCCTAACAAGTGCAAGAAGTGCCCAGCGTGTTCAGGCCCCGAGACAATTAAAATGTCCTTTATCCCCGCCTTCATTAAAGTTTCCAAAGGATAATAAATCATTGGCTTGTTGTACACTGGCAACAAGTGCTTATTAGTAACATTGGTGATGGGCCTAAGCCTAGTACCTAGGCCGCCGGCTAAAATAACACCTTTCATACTATTAGTGTATGAAAAACTGTCCTTCTATACAAGTATGCCGCGACGCCACTGCCTAGACCCTAGTAGGTGGACATTCTTGATATCAGTGTACAGCAGATTTGATGCAGTCATTAATAAAACACCATCTGAAAAAATACGCTGGTCATAAAATGTCCCGATCGGGACAAAATATGTTTTAAATCTTTTGATAACTTTTATGGACTATCGACGATAGTGTAGTTAGCGTAATTATCCAACCGGGCAGTCGCAAACTAGGTAAGGCTTTATTCACTAAATCAGCCACATCACGGTCAGTTATCCAAACACTGCGCTGCAACATTTTAAAGTGGCAATTTTTCAGCCAGCGGCGAAATTTCCGGCGAGCTGAACTGGCCGCCTCTGGTATATCAAATACTACTACCGTGCATACACCATCCCCCGGCTTTATATGCTGCAACTGGTTCTGTAACAACGCTAACCGGCCCTTGTCATTTAGCGAGATTATGAGTCTTTTTTCCAACTTTTTTATTTTGATAAATTTATTACGCGCCAGCTCTCTAATAGATCGTTTAATTGACGCCTCGGTCAATTGGCGTTTTAATAATCGAGCATATTCAATCCCTCCTTTATTAAAAGCCGATCGGAACCGGTAGGAGTTAAAAGTAAACCAGATAGCATCCTCGGCCATTCTACCTAAGGTGTATAATACAGATTTGGATATAGGCAGTAGTAACTTTTTGGAACTCATACACTTACAGTATACCATAAATATATTGGCGGTAAAATGTCCCGATCGGGACAAAATGTGTCGTGATATTTTTCGGGATGTAATGATGTAATCATGTAATAGTGCAGCCGGGAATAAAATAAATAAAAATGTAATAAATAAGAATAATAAATATTGACCAAATTAGAACCAATAATACAAACTCCCCCCGCCCAAAAGGGCGGGTGAGAAATAAAGGGAAAAAATATTGTCATCAACAATACGGAGTAATTGCCCCGACTCTATTAGCCGCCGGCTAAAATAACACCTTTCATAATCGGATATTACCTTAACTTAAGTATTCCTTCAATGCCTCTTGCCAAGTTCGCAAATGAGGTAGTTTCGTATTAAGCAAAACAGCGTGCTGGGGCCTAGTGGCTTTTACGGGATAGTCGGCAGAAGCAATACCTACCAAAGGGATAGTAATATTCTTGAGCAGAAATACTTCCTTGGCCACATCATACCAGGTGGCCACACCCTCGTTTACTATATGATAAATTCCCGGCTGATTATTACTATGCCACAAATTATAAGTCGCTACAGCTAAGTCTTTGGTTGCGGTTGGTTTGCCAAATTGATCATTCACTATTTTTACCTCCGGCTGTTCCTGTGACAATTTAATTACCGCATCAATAAAATTTAATCCCCGCGGCTTACCGCGTTGNNCGTCTTCTTTGTACCCAGCTTGATTGGTACCGTCAAAAACATATTCGGTGGAAAAATGTATTAATTTAGCGCCTAAACTGGCCGCCGCCTTTACCAAATAATCCACGGACACGCCGTTTAGTAAAAAAGCCGAGGCGGCATCGTCTTCAGCTCCATCCACATTGGTGTAGCCAGTGGCATTGATAATCAGCTGCGGCTCTAACGGAATAATTTTACTCATTACTTCGGCTTCTTGGGTAACATCTATATCCTCCCTGTCCCAAGCGACTACATCGGATTTATCAGCAAAAATTTTGACTAAATCTGTTCCTAGCATCCCCCGACTGCCTAAAATTAAAACCTTACTACTCATTCGGCTTGTATTAAATTAATAAAATTCTTAAAAAATGTCAGGCGCGCGGGCTGCGTTGCTTGCTCCCAGGCCATAAAGTCCTTAATCAATTCATCACTATTAAGCGTCGCTAAATCTGGATCCGCAACGAGCCAATGCTCCAATAAGTCCCGCTCAAGTTCTAAATGCCCTTGAATACCATAAGCCAAAGGCGCCACCTTTACCACTTGATTTATGCACCACCTACCTCGTGCTAACAGTTTTCCCTCCGCCGGCAATGTGACTGTTTCACCGTGCAAATGGAAAATTGGAAACTTAGATGGTAAACCGGCAAACATGGGGTCACCAACCCCGTCCGACGTCAGCTCTATCTCGTAGGGTTTTCCAGCCGCATTGTGAAACCCAATTTCCTTAACCTGGTTTTTTATTACTTGCCCACCAGCCGCTTTAACCAACACTTGCATACCGAGACAAATGCCCAAATAAGGTTTGTCAGATAATAACCAATCCTTAACTATTTTAAGTTCCGCTATCATTTTGTCACTCGCATCATTGGCGCTGTCAGGCCCACCTAAAACTATTAAGGCGTCATACTCTGAAAGATTGGAAGCGGTTTTGCCTGCCCCCATATCAACAATGTCAAATTGACAATTTAAATCCGATAACAGTTTGGAAAGTAAACCCGGTCCTTCTCTGGTAATATTTTTAATTATTAAAAATTTCGCTGGCATTATTTTGACTGATACTGCTTTTTATAATACTCTAAGTACTCACCTGACTTTAACTTGTCCCACCACCAACGGCTATCCTGGAACCATTTAACAGTTTTAGCCAAACCATCGTCAAGTTTTATTTTGGGCTTAAAGCCAACTTCGCGTAGGCGCGAGCTGTCTAGGGCATAACGCTGATCATGGGCCGGGCGGTCTTTAACAAACTCTATGTAACTTTCATCTTTGTTAAGCAATTGCAACAACCGTTTTACTAAATCTAAATTAGCTAATTCCTCACCGGTACCAATATTGTAAACCGAGTCCACATCTTCCTTTCTCACCAGCATATCAATCGCCCGGGCATGATCATCAACATAAAGCCATTCCCTTACTTGTTTACCATCACCATATACAGGCACTTTTTTGTTTTCCAACAAGTTCGTAATTGCCAGAGGAATCAACTTTTCCGGATAATGATAAGGACCGTAATTATTACAGGCATGTGTTACTACGATAGGCAATTGATATGTTTTGGTGTAGGCGGAACATAATAAGTCCGCTCCAGCTTTAGACGCCGAATAGGGGCTAGAAGGGTCAAATTTACTTTCTTCTATAAATTTTTTTGGGGTTGAGCCGAATACCTCGTCGGTTGATATTTGAATGTAGCGGGCGATTTTATATTTTTTGGTGGCTTCTAGCAAATTATACGTGCCGACAATATCGGTCATTATAAAGTCCCGCGGATTTAAAATCGACCGATCCACATGCGTTTCCGCGGCAAAATTAACAATTACATCCACCTGATCAGCCGCTAGTTTACTGACAATTGGTTCGTCAGTAATATCGCCTTTTACAAATTTATACCGGTCATTTTTCTCTACCTCTTTTAAGTTATCCAAATTGCCGGCGTAAGTTAATTTATCCAAATTAACTATTAAATCTTCGGGGTGGTTAGCCAAAACGTGTCGGACAAATGCCGAACCCATAAACCCCGCCCCGCCAGTGACTAGGATTTTCATAGAATTAGCTAAATTTGAGCTGTGGATAAGATATTGACCAAAACATATAATTTATATATACTTATTTTAGCACTTGTGAGGGCTTTGGCCCTCTCGCGGTCAATACATAAACCGCAGACAGGTGCTGTTTTGTTTTAATCTAGTTCCAAGTTTCCCGAGAAAAATTTTTTCTTTTTCTGGCCGTTTATATCAACCGTAACTTTCCACGACGGGTATAAACTATAAAATAATTTAGCCCCTCCATCTATTTCCTTCACAATAACCTTTATTCGGGCATTATTAATAATTGCCACAAAGACATAATAGCGAATTATCTTCATGCGCGTCTCCCAGCGGGAATTAATTTTTTGCCTGACAAAATTCTTCCGCTCATCATACTCTTGCAATGTATGTGATTTAGCAATAACCAACTGAGCCAATTTTATTAACTTGAGACGAATATATTGCTCCGTGCGCAATCTTGTTTTATTCCAATTTTTAAACAACAAGTGCTGAAAACCAAT
>DOPF01000043.1 GCA_003512705.1 Patescibacteria group bacterium | reverse complement strand
ATTTCCGCTTTAAAGTGGTATTAGGGGTAAAATGCAACTAGGCAGTTTATGCAAATAGAATTTGAGGCAAAATTTACTAATATAGATAAAGATGATGTCCGCAGCAAGCTAAAAAATATCGGAGCGGTTTTAGTTAAGCCAGAATTTTTAATGCGCCGAGTAACTTTTGATACGCCACTTGGCATTAAGGGCGGTTGGCTTCGGGTGCGCGATGAAGGAGATAAAATTACCATGAGTTTAAAAGTAGAAGCTGGTGACAAAATTACCGACCAAAAAGAATGTCAAATAGTGATTAGTGACTTTAATAAAGGATGTGAATTTTTAGAAGCGATTGGCGTACAGCGTAAGGCGTATCAGGAAACTACACGTGAGATTTGGCAGTTAGGTAAAATTGAGTTTTCAATCGATACTTGGCCGGGGCTTAATCCTTTCATAGAAATTGAAGGCCCAAATGAACAAGAAGTCCGGGCAGCAGCGGAAGACCTTGGTTTTGAGTGGGGTAAGGCAGTATTTGGTGGAGTTGGAAAAATATATTTAAGCGAATTAGGTATTAATATTGATAAAATTAATCACGATACTCCAGAAATTACATTTGCTAATCCACCTAAATAAGTAGTTAGTAGTTTGATGTATGGAAATTAAATTAGGAAAGTATCAACATTATAAAGGTAAATTTTTATGAAGTTATTGGCGTGGCCAAGCACAGTGAAACCGAAGAAGATTTGGTAGTTTATCGTGCCCGGTACGGTGAACACGGTTTGTGGGTTAGGCCAAAGAAAATGTTTTGTGAAAGTGTTATAGTGGAAGGTAAGGAAGTACCGCGGTTTAAATTTGTTGAATAAACAATTATCATGCATGCATTTTTACAGCAAGTATGTGAAAAATACAACTTAGGTAAAATAAAATCTTGGTCAAAATTTAGGCTAGGCTTAATAAATGAGAAATATTACTTACGAACCACTAAGGGGGTGTTTGTGGTACGTATTTCTGTTCGTACTAGAAAACAATTAATGTTTGAAGTTGGTTTATTGCGGCATTTAAAAAAATTGCCGGTAATTAAATTAATGAATTATGGTTGGGGAAAATTCATTTCTCTTTATAAGGGGCGGCCATATATTGTTTATAAGTTTATTGACGGGCAACTACCAAAGAGGATAACCCCAGCTTTAGTTAAACAGCTAGGGGTATTTCAAGCCAAGTTTCATAGATTAGGAAATAGTTTTAAATCTAAAATAAATAGAGAGCCATACACCTATAATTTTCCTGAAATAAAAATCGAAACATTTAGGAAAATTTTGCAATCAAAGATTCCTAAAGAGTTTGTCGTCCCTTACGGAAAAATTACCAACATATTGTTAAATATTAAGTTACCAAAACAGATACCAACTGGCCCCATTCATGTTGATATTAAGCCGGAAAATATTTTGATAAAAAATAATAAGTTGGTTGGAGTTTTGGATTTTGACAATGGTTATATTGGCCCTTATATAATCGATATTGGAAAAACCATAACCTGGTTTTGTATTAAAAAAGGGAAATTAAACGCGGGTTTGCTAAACGACTTTTTTAAGTCATACCAAAAAATTCGTAAGTTAACTAGTATGGAAAAAAAATTTTTCAGGCAGGCTCTTGTCCATGCTGTAGCCAGCCATATTTTTCTTGATTATTATAAGTATCATAAAAGAATTATTCCCCTATCATACCTAAAAATGCTGCACAAAGAATTTTATCCTTTTTTAAGCAAATATAGTTTATGAAAGAAGGCGGTGCTTATTATGAAAATAAAATTATCGGTTCTGAGGTAGCTAAGGAGCGAGAACGTCATTTATCTGTTCCGATAGTAGATGTAATAAGACATGGATCATCTGACTATAAAGAATTAATTGACGAAAGTTTTCGACTAGATCCTTCTGATCCAGAATTTAAACTTGACGAAGAGCATCTTGATCTTAATCAAAAAGGGATTAAGCAAATTCTTGAAACCGCAGAGCAACTCGCGACGTTAATTGATAAAGAAAAAGAGTTAGTTATATTAGTAACCAGTCCAAATTTTCGCGCACACTCGTCCGCCATGGTTTTAGAAAAAACGTTAAAAGGTGTGGGTGTAAATTTTTTATCCCAGAATCGACGAATAAAAGAGATGGAAAACCTAGGTCAAATGGAACACAGGGACAAAAAGACAGTGAAGCCGTGGGCTGAGGCGGATCAAAAGTATAGGCAGACCAGTAAGGAAAATATTTCAAAGCCGCCCGACGAGGCACATGTCGATATAGCCGCGGCATTAGGAAAAGAAGTCACAGATATATTTACAGAAGATTATGATCAAATAAATTTGAGATTTGAAACGTTTTTAAGACACATGACGAATATTTATAAATGGCTTGATAAGGATACCCAAGTTAAGCTTAAAGATAAAATTTTAAGAATAATCTGTTTAACACACGAGGAGGTGCCGGTAAAGTTTATGAAGAAATCCCTTAACACCAAGAAAAATTTAGAAAATGGACAGCTATTAGAAATAAAACCGTTGGATACTATGGCAGCAGGAGAGGAAAGTTTGGCAGAAGTGGTACTTTATCCTAAAAGTAACAATTCGGAGCATGGAAAATCAACAATTTTAAGGAAATTTCAATTGTAATTAAACAAAAAGATACAACAACATCTAGTTAATCAGTTGGAATTAGCATCCGCGCTAGAACCGTAGATAACAGGTTTTCACCTTAATGGTTAGCCGGTTGGCGTTAAGTCAAAGTTAACAACCTCGTCGCCCGAGTTAAGTGGGATATTCATGGATCTATCTTTACTGCTATGAGGTAGTCGGATCGCAAAATGCAATAATCACCCCGAGTGAAATACAGTTAACAATAATATATTGTTCCGAAGCGGCGAGTTGGAGCTTGACTCGCCGTTTTTTGTAAAAAGAAAAAAGATGGAGATTATGTCCGCCTAGGGGGATTTGGCTTGTGGGTGCAACCCTCGGCCAGGAACGATGATTATTTGGTTTTTACGTATTACCTTTGGTGCTAAGGCACCTTGTTTTTGACCCTGATCGATGCAGATTCGGTGTCGTGGGAGCGTGTTGACTGGGGTTTTGTTGACATGAGGGTGTACTCCCAGTCGAGTAACGCCTGATCTTAAGAGTAAAGAACAACTTGTTATCCGTATGTTAGCAAAAACGATAAATTTTGTCAATGGAGATAATTCTACTACATTGACGAATTGGATGTTTTTGTTAAAATGTTAGCACTGTTTAAAAATTTAAAGGGGTGGATATTCTCCTATGTTGAACGCATTTGCTGAATATGCCGCAGTGACGTTTCACATCGAACGGGCGGGCGCACAAGCCCACCGCACCTAGATTCATCGTGCGGCCGGTGCCTAGAGAACTTTCCGCCCCTACCCCAATTAAGGTGCAGAAACCGTTACGCTACGGCGCAAGGGCTCATAACCCCGGTCGGGAAACCGATAACGCTTCTGTACTGCACGAGGGGGAGCGTGGCTGCCAATCACGTTCCCCTTATTTTTTTTGACTTAGAAAAAGTCATTGTGAGTCTCGCCGTTAGCGGGACGCGGCAATCTCCAGGGATTGCTTCGTCAGCCGATGGCCATCGGCTTCCTCGCAATGACATTTTTTTGATATAAATACACTATTTGCCAAAAAACTAATTTTCAACTAAAGTGATGGTATTATGAAATTTCAAGTTAAAGATATAAAAAGTAAGCCAGCCACGGTCGGTTTGGTGCTATGCTATTTTGCCAAAGAAAAGCCGTCGGTCCATCCATTATACAAGTTCGTGACGGCAGCCGATAAAAAGCAAGTGGAAAGATTATTTAAAGCCAAAGAGTTTTCGAGTGGTGAAAAGCAGTCACAAGTTATTTTAGGCGCGCAGAAAAAAAAGATTTTGTTGATTGGCTTGGGCGAAAAAAAGAATTGGAATTTACGCCACGCTGTTTTAGCGGCGCGGCGAATTACCAACCTAGCTAAAAACTATAAAGTAAAATCAGTTACCATCGGCCTAGAAACATTAGCTGCCTCCGGCGTTTCCAGTGAACGGTTGGCGCAGACAGTAACGGAAAATATGGTTTTGGCCGACTATGTGTTTAATCAATATAAAAAAGATAAAGGTGAGCAATTTACAGTTAATCAAGCGGTGTTGGCAGTTAGTAAAATGGCTTTAAAATCCGTATCCGCCGGCGTAAAAATTGGCGAAGTGGTAGGCGCGCAAGTAAATTATGCTCGTGACCTTGGTAACACTCCGGGCGGCGAAATGACCCCCACCTTATTAGCGAATCGCGCTAAGGAAGTTGGTCGGGTTAACCATATTAAAGTGACTGTCTTGAACCAAAAGCAGATGGAGGCTAATAAGATGGGGGCAATTTTAGGCGTGGCTAAAGGCTCCAGTGAAGAGCCGAAATTTATTATTATGGAATATTATGGCGGCAAGAAAAACGACGCCCCATTTGTTTTTGTTGGTAAAGGAGTAACTTTTGATACCGGTGGTTTGAATTTGAAGCCCGAAGATCATATGTTAGATATGTGGATGGATATGTGCGGCGGCGCGGCAGTTATATCGGCACTCGGCGCTATTGCCAAATTAAAGTTGCCGGTTAATGTAATGGGCTTGGTGCCAGCGGTAGAAAATATGCCGGGCGGAGCGGGTTATCGACCAGGAGATTTATTAAAGAGTTTATCCGGAAAATATATTGAAGTTTTAAATACTGATGCCGAGGGTCGGGTAATTTTGGCTGACGCCTTAACTTATGCCGAACGCTACAAGCCGCGATTAGTGGTTGATGTGGCTACCCTAACCGGCGCCTGTATGGTGGCTTTAGGCGCGCAGGCGGCTGGACTTTTTACACCTGATGATAAAATTGCTAATGAACTTTTAACTGCTGGCGAAATTTCCGGTGATTATTTATGGCGTTTGCCGCTGTGGGAAGAATACGCCGATGAAGTTAAAGGAACTTTTGGCGACGTACAAAATATGGGCAAGTCGCGTTACGGTGGCGCTATTACTGCCGCTATGTTCCTGTATCAGTTTGCCAAAAAATATCCTTGGGTGCATATTGATATTGCGGGGACTATGAAAGCGGTGGACGGACAAGGCTTGGCCAAAGGGGCAACCGGCACCGGCACGCGAGTATTAATAGAGTTAGCGAAAAATTATAAATAATTATATGAAGCAGATAAAATTATTAGTAGTCGGCAGTTGGGCAAGTTTTTGGCCAGCGGTAGTAACCGCCCAAATCACTAAAATCAGTTAGGCATTTTAACAAAGTAACAATATAACATACTAACAATTGTTAAAATGTTATTGTGTTACTGTGTTATTACAAAAATGTGATTTCGGTTTTTTGGGGGTGATAGTGGTAGTGGGAATTATTTACGGCGGATTTCGTATGATGACAGCGGCCGGCAATGAAGAGCAATCAGCCGATGGACGGAAAATTGTTGTGGCTGGGGTAGTGGGGTTGATTATTATTTTGGCTGCCTATGCCATTGCGTCATTTGTGGTAAGCAACCTAGCGAAAGAAACTGGAGCCAGTATTTAACAACCGTGATAATCTTGACACTGTTTTGGTATTTATGTACACTATATGTACTTATAGTGAAACTCGCCAAAATAACGATTTTAACCTAATATTCAGTAAAATATGCGTAAATCCCAGTCTTTAATCATTAAAGAAAGCGGCCTAGTGGTGTAGCTTGTTTTAAAGTCGGATTTTGTAGCCAGGTCGCTTATAAGCGACTTTTTTTTACCCCCACACACCCAAGTAAGTCATTTCCGGGGGTAACGAGAAGGCTTCCAAAAGAATTTAAAAAGTTAGGGAGTTAGTGAAATTTAGAATGGGTGTGGGGGTGTACCTTTTTACCCCTAAAATAATTATCCACAGTTACCTTGAGTTCACGATTTATAAGATGGCGAATTCAAGCATAGTTGTGAGCTGGTACTTTAACAAATTAATACGAGCGAAAGTAAAGTAATAATAAGTAATTAATTTGGGTAACCGCAAATTAAGTAAGTAATACAAGCATGAATTTCAATATTCATTCTTGTGGTTAAACCAACATAAAGGGCAAATGGTGAATGCCTTGGTACGAAACGACGATGAAGGACGTAGCAGCCTGCGATAAGCTTCGGGGAGGTGGCAAGCAACCTGTGATCCGTAGATATCCGAATGGGGCAACCCATCCCGATGGAAGATCGGGATATCATGCACTGAATACATAGGTGTATGAAGGCAACCTGGGGAACTGAAACATCTAAGTACCCAGAGGAAAAGAAAACAACGAAAGCCAACTTTCAGCTTTCAACTATCAGCTTACAACTTTGGTTGTAGGTTGATGGTTGTCTGTTGTTGGTTGCGCTCATTCCCTTAGTAGTGGCGAGCGAACAGGGAACAGCCTAAATTCTATGGAGCTAGCCGTTTTAAAATTTTGTCTTCGGATAAAGTTTTAGAGTGGTTAAAGATTCCTCGATCAATGCTTTGTAGAAGGTAGAAAGGTAATAATGTTTAGGAACGAGCGATTCCTAAGGGAGCTTAAGTCAGAACATCCTTAGTTGAATCCACTGGAAAGTGGAACCAAAGAAGGTGATAGTCCTGTAAGCGAAAAGGGTTTTGTGCTCCTAGTTATTAATCTTGAGTACCACGGGACCCGTGAAATCCTGTGGGAAGCCAGCGTGACTATGCGCTAAGGCTAAATACGTTTCGTAACCGATAGTGAACTAGTACCGTGAGGGAAAGGTGAAAAGCACCCCGAGAGGGGAATGAAATAGTATCTGAAACCATTTGTTTACAAAGAGTCAACGCGTTCGTGCCTCACTTAAGTTCGGCACTCCTAAATGAAAAACGTAAAGATCAAAATGCAAAATTATGGAATCCCGCCTTGGCGGGATGAAATAATCTTACCTAAATTTTAAATTTTGATTTTTTAATTTTAAATTTAGCGAAGTAACGAGCCTAAGCGAGGTACGAGCGCTATGGCGTTCCTATTGAAGAATGAACCAACGAGTTAGTTGGTAGTAGCTTTAGATTAAATCCTACGGGATGGAATCGCAGTGAAAGCGAGGCTTAACCGCCGAACTGAATTTGAAAAGTGGAGCGTGCTATTTGCGCGCACCGCTTTTCTTGTTCAACAGCTGCTATCACTAGACCCGAAACCGGGTGATCTAGCCATGGCCAGGGTGAAATACGGGTAAAACCGTATGGAGGCCCGCACTCACGCGCTGTGCAAAACGCGG
>DOPF01000003.1:9049-13038 GCA_003512705.1 Patescibacteria group bacterium | reverse complement strand
ATTCCGGGGGCGATGATGGTTGGAATCTTACCAGTATACGAAGTGTCAATAGCTGTATCAAATGACCAATCCAGAATAAAATGATTCTCGTAGCCATTGCCGCAGGCGGCCGTAAATCCAATCCAAGCGTAGCCCGCATTTAAGCTAAGTAAAGAGTCAAGATTGACGCGCGAGACGATAGCGGGTGTCACTAAGTCATCAAGATACACCCTAAATGTATCAACCGCATATGTGATTTTAGCAGTATGAATTTGGCCATCAATAAAAGATGGGACCGTGCTAGACCAACCGAGTGAATAGCTAAGGCTGGGGTTATTGGCAAGTAAGCCTCGGCTCTGAATGCTGATATGATTGTTATTTGGATCAATACTGCCATTATCATACGTGTCAAATTCAATAGCCAAGCTATTAGGTATACCCCCATAGCCAATATTTCCACCATAACCACGGCCAACCGTTCCAATAATAGAATCGCCCGTATTTTGGATAACTAGCGCCAAACCGTCAGCGCCGCCGCCTAGTCCGCCCCTTTGGTTGATTAGAAAGCGGAAAATTGTTTGGAAGCTGTCGCTGACAAGCTGTTGGTAGCGATACCAACCCGCGCCCCCTTGGCCATTAGTAGCTCTGGTAAGACGAAGTGTATCGCCAACTACCACCGCATCACGTACTAGGATTAAACTATCGGTGTTGGAAAAGTCGCTGAAAGTAAATTGAGCCTTAACGCTTGGTACAAGCAGTAATAGACACAGCAAGTTGTAAAAGAGCGAGCGGAACATAAATCCTCCTACGTTTAGTGTTGTTTTTTTTGGTGAGTTATGTTTGTTTTTACTAAATTGAGCATAGTTTATCTAAGATATTTGCGCAATTCTAATTTGTTTTAGGTACACACATTTGGCGGGTTTGTTAATTGATAATCTTTCAAATATTGATTAGGCGTTTGGCCGTTTAACCCACAGTGCTCTAAGTCGTTGTAATATATGTTCCACCATTTGAGCTTCTTTTGCAAATCCTGGAAGTTTTTGAATTTGTTTTGCTCGTAGAATTTCTCTTGATCTTCTCGATGACTTCTTTCCACGGTTCCATTTTGAGCCGGTTTTCCTGGGTCAATGAGGTAGTGAATAATGTTGTTTTCTTTGCAGAAGATGTCCAAGGCATGAATGGTTTTCACCGTCATATCGCTCCGTTTGGTCAGGCTGGTGTAGTAATTGGTGAAGATACTCCCATTGTCAGTTTTAATCGCTTGGATTTTGTATTTAAATATCTCCATTACTTCTTTTAAAAACAGAATTGAATGGAAATTCGTTTGGTTGTCGTAGACCGCCAGATGCCGCCATCGGGAAGCCGTGTCAATGGCTGTATATTGAAAATATTGCATTCCCAGAACGGTTCCGGGCACATATTTCACGTCAATTTCAATCAGTTCACCCGGCTGTCTGGCCGCTTTGACGTATTGGTACTTGATTTTCCGGACTCGGTATTGGCGTACCAGATTCTCCTTTTTCAAAATCTTCCCAATAGTTCTTTGATGAATTACTATTCCTTCTTTGGCCAGCTGCCAGTGTATTTTCAAGGCGCATTTTTTGCTTCGGTTCCTGATCTCAATGATTCTTTCTTTTAACCTTAGCGGTGTTTCTTTAGGTTGGGTCTTGGGTTCAGTTGATTGCGGTTCCAAAGCGTCTACTCCGGCTTGTCGGTACAAGGCCAGCCAGCGTTCCAGGCTACGCTTTGAATATGGACATACTTTTGCCACATCAACCAGTTTAATCTGGCTGTTGATAATTGGCCTGATCCACCTTAACCTTTCTTCTTTGATTGTTTTAGACATACATATGCTCATTTCTCCATTCTAGGAGAAACCGCCATGTGTGTGTGCACATTACCCTATACTCTTGACATAGTTGCTGGAAAATGATATAATTAACACATATATGACAGATGGTCAAGGTTCAATTTTAGATAAAATAATAACCACGCAGCAGTTTAGCCGCAAAGAACATTTTCGGCCGCAAGAAATACTGGCCGAGATTCTGAAAGCATTATCCGAACGTGAAGCGCAGGTGCTGGTGCGCCGCTTTGGTTTGCCGGATAAAGACAAAGAAACTTTGGAAAGCGTGGGTAAGTCTTTTAATATTACGCGGGAGCGAGTAAGGCAGGTGGAGAAATTGGTAGTTGGCAAAATTAAAAAGGCGCCGAAATTACAACAAGTATTGCAGCCGTTAAAAGAAGTGATAATGGAAACCATTGAAGCCGAAGGCGGAGCGGTTACGGAAAAAAGATTATTGCAGTTATTGGCTGAGGGTGCCGGACAAGACATGCCTAGGCACACTATGCGTTTTTTCTTGTCCGAGTTATTAAATGACGTAGTGTTGCCGATTGGGTATAATGATAATGACTTTAATGAGGGTTGGCTTTTGCATAACGCGTCCTTAGAGGCCTTACGAAAAATTTTACAATCGGCTTTTACTATTTTAGAGCAAGCGGGTAAACCTTTATCGGATGAGGCGCTGGTTAAAAAAATGTTAGAAGTTGGTGCCGTTACGCCACTAAACGAACCGGCCGACAACCAAAAAGTTTTACTGGCGCTTTTGGAAACGGGTAAAGTAATAAAAAGAAATCCTTACGGCGAATGGGGGCTAGCCAGTTGGGACACCATCACCCCTAAGCGCATGGGCGATAAGATTTATTTGGTTTTAAAAAAGGCCGACAAGCCCCTGCATTTTCGACAAATCACTCAACTTATTAATGATCAGCAATTTGATCACAAACAGGCGCACGCGCCGACGGTTCATAACGAGTTGATTTTAGATAAACGGTATGTGTTGGTGGGGAGGGGTATTTATGCTTTGCGCGAATGGGGTTTTGAGCCGGGAGTAGTGGCCGAGGTGCTGGCTAAAATTTTGCAGGAGGCGGGTGGCCCCCTAACACGGGAAGATTTATTACAGCGTTTACAAAAGCAACGTATGGTGCAGCCAGGTACTGTTTATTTGGCTCTGACCAATAAACAGCTATTTAGTCGTACGGCCGACGGAAAATACCAATTAGCCGCAGCCAATTAATACTATGGGTTTTGATTTAGATTTTTCACAACTACAAGGGTTGTCGCCGCTAGCGCAGCAATGGTGGGTGTTTACGCATGGCGGCTGGATTATTGTGCTTTTAATCGGGCTGCCGTTGTGGTTTGTGGAACGCTTAAGGCGTAAACGAGTGGCATATATAAACAATACACCTTACGTGTTGCTGGCGGTTGATGTACCCAAGGAAACCGAACAATCTCCCAAAGCGGTCGAAAGTATTTTTACCGCTGTGGCCGGAAGTCATACTACGCATAATAAGTATAAGACTTACTGGGTGGGAAAATACCAAGAGCCGTTTAGTTTTGAAATAGTAAGTTTGGGTGGTTATATTCAATTTTTTATGCGGGTGCCCGAAAAAAACCGCGATCTTATTGAAGCGGCTATTTATGCTCAATATCCCGACGCCAACATTGTGGAAAGCGAAGATTACGTGAATCGAATACCGGATAATTTTGACACCGATGAATATGATTTGTGGGGCACGGAACTGATTTTAGAAAACAAGGAGGTTTATCCCATACGCACTTACGTGGAGTTCGAGCATCAGGCGTCCGAAGATTTTAAGGATCCGATGGCATCTATGTTAGAGTTGCTATCACGTATTCATCCGGACGAAGATGTGTGGATGCAAATTTTAATCACCCCCACGGATGACAAATGGAAAGAGGCTGGTTATCAGGAGGTCAAAAGATTAGTGGAGGGTAAACCACCAACCAAACCGGGTTTGTGGTCGGGTATTTCATCAGGGCTAATTAACACTATTAGGTTGATGGCTGACTCTTTGGTGACGTATACCGAAGAGGAGCAGTCCGCCGCCACGTCAGAAGTGGTGGTGCCGAGGGTATTGAAATTAACGCCGGGGCAGAGGGACGTAATAGAGGCGATTGAACGCAAAATTTCTAAAATTGGATTTTA
>DOPF01000003.1:3557-8962 GCA_003512705.1 Patescibacteria group bacterium | reverse complement strand
TGGGGCCGAATTATGAACATTGAGGAACTGGCTACGATTTGGCACTTTCCAGTTATGACAGTTAAAGCGCCGTTAGTTAGAAAAACTGATGTTAAAAAAGCTGAGCCGCCATTTAGCTTGCCCTTGGTTAAGCGAGGCGCCGCGGCTTCAGAATCGCCGGCCAGCGTGGGCGGCGGGGACGTGCCGGGAAATATACCATTTGTTGAATAAATATGGGAAAAATTATACCAACAGACATTGCGCCGTTTGCCGAAACTAGTTATCGAAATCAGTTTCGAAAATTTGGCATTAAAGTTGATGATCGTCGCCGGCATATGTATGTAGTCGGAAAAACCGGCATGGGGAAATCGGTCATGTTAGAAAACATGATAAATTCTGATATTAAAGCCGGGCACGGTGTGGCGGTAGTAGATCCGCACGGCGACTTGGTTCATAAAATTGTTGATTTTATCCCGTCATCGCGCATTAACGATATTGTATATTTTAATCCCGCTGATCTGGATTATCCCATTGCTTTTAATGTATTGGAATCAATTGACCCGCGATACCGTCATTTAGTGGCCTCGGGCTTGATCGGGGTGTTTAAAAAAATCTGGGCTGATTCGTGGGGGCCGCGGCTAGAGTATATTTTACGTAATGCTATTTTGTCACTTTTAGAATCGCCGGGGTCAACCTTGTTGGGTATAACCAGAATACTGGTGGATAAAAAATACCGCCGCAAAGTATTGGAAAATATCACCGACCCGGTGGTGCGTTCGTTCTGGCTGGATGAATATGATAATTATAATGAGAAATTTCGGGTGGAGGCGGTGTCGCCAATTCAAAACAAAATCGGGCAATTTTTGTCGTCGTCGGTTATTCGCAATATCGTCGGCCAACCCAAGTCGACCATTGACATGAGAGACATTATGGACAATCGCAAAATATTGTTACTGGATTTGGCCAAGGGGAGAATCGGTGAAGATAATTCGGCGCTGTTGGGGGCGATGATGATAACTAAATTGCAATTGGCGGCCATGAGTAGAATTGATATGGAGGAAAACGAACGGGCCGACTTCTTTTTGTACGTGGATGAGTTTCAAAATTTTATTACCGATAGCTTTGCTAATATTTTGTCGGAAGCGCGTAAGTACCGTCTGAATTTAATTATGGCACACCAATATATTGAACAGCTGGGTGATGTGGTTAAGGCGGCGGTATTTGGCAATGTCGGTACTTTGATTATTTTCCGGGTCGGGGCCGAGGACGCGGAATTTTTAGAAAAAGAATTTCTGCCCCGGTTTGAACAAACAGATTTAGTTAATTTGCCTAAGTATAATATTTATTTACGGTTGATGATAGACGGTATTACTTCGGACCCGTTTAGTGCCCGTACGCTGCCACCAATTGCCCAGTTAACCAATAGCCGCGAACGGGTGGTAAAAGTATCACGCGAACGGTATGGCACGCCACGCACTAAAGTCGAGCAGCGGATATTGCGCTGGTCGGGTGTGGAGCAAATGTTCAAAGATACGGCGGCACTGGAAAGTAAAAGTTTAGCCGCCGAAGATAAAATCTATAAAACAGTTAAAAAGAAAAATATAGAGACGGAGACGCCCGAACCAATGTTTGAAGACGTTTGTTGGGTGTGCGGAAAAAAAGTTATGCTAACATTTAAACCGGACGGCATTAGGCCAGTCTATTGCAAGGACGATATAAAAAAAGTCAGAGCTGGTTTAATACCCAAGCCCAAGCCGCGTCTAGTCGTATCAGCTGATAATAATAAAGATCGGGTCAAAGTGGAGCCGCAAGTTACCAGCAGTCAGGCGCCCGCAGTTTCTTTAAATAGTTTACTGCAATCTAAGCCCGTGGCTTTTAAAGAGTCGCTTCGTGCGGCAAAACCGCTGGCCCCGACCCCTGCCACTGAGCCAGCTAAACCGCCCCGGCCGGGCGAGACTTCAATAAAACCTAATCAACTGGTACAATTTAGCTAATTATAAATATGCGTAGAAAAGCCAAATCACCCAAACCACAAGCTTCGCCACTGCCGGGAAGTGATAGAATTGACCAGTTATTAGCGGCGCACGAGCACGAGGAAACCACCTGGCGAATTTTTAAAATTATTTCCGAATTTGTTAAGGGGTTTGAATTTTTACGTAAATACAAACGAGCGGCCAGTATTTACGGTTCGTCACGCCTGCATTTAAAAAACCATGTTTATCGCGAGGCGCAACAGTTAGCCCGAGCCTTGTCTAAAATGGGTTTTACCATAATTACCGGTGGCGGCCCAGGGGTAATGGAGGCGGCCAATCATGGGGCTTATAACAATGGTGGACAATCGGTGGGCATAAACATTGAGGGAATTTTTGGCGACGAGCGGCGAAATAAATATGTGAAGGAAGGGGAAAGTTTTCAGTATTTTTTTACCAGAAAGGTGATGTTGTCATTTGCGTCACAGCTTTACATTTTTTTCCCCGGCGGTTTTGGCACATTAGATGAACTGTTTGAAATGATAACTTTAGTACAAACTAAAAAAATCCCGCCGGTGCCAATTATATTGATAGACAAACATTATTGGCAGCCGCTTATTAGTTGGATTGATAAAACTGTTTACGGAGAAAATAAAGCGGTGGAAAAAAATTATCGCGATTATTTTTATCTGGTTGATAGTGCCGAGGAGGCCGTAAAGTTGATTAAGAAATTAATGTCCCAAAAGAAAATTCCTTTCTGGAAGTAGTATGCGGATTAGGGTAGACAGAGAATTGTGCATCGGTGCGGCGTCATGTCTGGCGCTTTTGCCAGAAGTATTTGAATTAGACGAAGAGGGCAAAGCGGTTATTATTGATAAAGATGGCAACAAAACCAGTGACAACACCGATTACTCTAAAATTGGTATTGACGCCAACTTGATTTTGGAAGCGGCGCGTTCTTGCCCCACAAACGCTATTATTATTGAAGACGACGACGGCAAGCAAATTTATCCGTAGTTTAGTCCCTACCAATAATAAGTATCTGGGTCAGAATAATTTTGAAAAATAGCTATTAACTTTAAAACATTCTGGCCCATTGGCACCGCCTTAAAGCGGTGGGTGGTAGTGGCGGAGTTGCAGAGTTAACAAGCACCGGGCGGAAAGTATCGCAAAATCATAGTAAATAATTAACCCCCGGCCACGGTCTAATTCGTACGAATGTGCGAATAGAGTGAGCCGAGCGGTGCAGGTCGGCAACGGTTTTTTTAATACCCCACCGGCCTTCAATACTTCCCCAAGCGTTATTTAGCCATTTAGCTAAATTAGGAAGTAGCTACCCGCCTATAGGTGGGGGAAGATTTGGCCTGTTTTATATTTGACTTATCGTCTGCAACGTGTAAGATATTAGCAAATGTAAAGATAACATAAATAACGTTTTCTTCCACAATTCAAGGAGTCTGCTGTGAAAAAACAATTAATCATGGCCCAGTACATTTGGATAGATGGACGCATGCCTACGGCTATGCTTCGGTCTAAAGTACGGGTTATCCCTGCCGTCCACAGACTCAAAGACATTCCCAACTGGGGTTTTGATGGGTCAAGCACCGAGCAGGCAACAACCAGCAAAAGCGATTGCGCCTTGCGGCCAGTATATTATTTACCCGACCCAATTCTAGGGGGTAAAAATATCATGGTTATGTGTGAGGTCCTTAACAGTGATGGGCGTCCGCACAAATCCAACACCCGTGTCCGACTGCGGCAAGCGGTCAAAGCACATAAGTCGGCACAGCCACTGTTTGGTTTTGAGCAGGAGTATACGATGTATGACAAACCAGGAGAGTGGCCTTATGGCTGGCCGGGTGAAGGGTTTCCTGGGCCGCAGGGTCCCTATTACTGTGGCGAGGGCGCTAATGATGTGAACGGTCGACCTCTGGTGGTGGCGCATACAATTGCCTGTATGACCGCTGGCATTCGCATCTACGGTACCAACGCCGAAGTTATGCCCAGCCAATGGGAATTTCAGATCGGGCCTTTGGGGCCGTTAGGGGTTGCTGATCAAATGTGGCTCGCCCGCTGGCTTCTGTATCGGTTGGGTGAGCCGATGGGGATTTCACCCCGCCTAGACCCCAAGCCAATTGCGAAGGGTGATTGGAATGGAGCGGGTTGTCACGTTAATTTTTCCACCAGGCAGATGCGCGCCCAAGGCGGGCTCACGGAAATCGTCCGGGCCTGTAAAAAACTGGGTCGGTTTCACAATCAGCATATCGTTGTCTATGGCACTGACAACGAGAAAAGGCTGACGGGGAAGTATGAGACGTGTGACATCAATACTTTCCGCTATGGCGTGAGTGATCGGGGGGCGTCAATTCGCATTCCCATGTCAACCGCCAAAGCGGGCCGTGGCTACCTGGAGGACAGGCGTCCAGCAGCCAACTGCGACCCCTATCTTGTCTGCACTGCTCTCCTTGAGACAGTATGTGGTAGTGGCTTCAAGCCCTAAAATGGGGTTATTCTTTCCGAGGCTGGTCAGCGTATTGATCAGCCTCATTTTTTAAACTTGTTATAATGAAAAGCAGATATGAGTAAAAAAGTCTTTATAGCGTTATCCGGCGGAGTTGATTCGGCCGTGTCGGCTTATTTGCTTAAGCGGCAAGGTTTTGACGTACACGGGGTTTATATGAAAAATTGGACCGGTACGCATTTGAATTTGGCAGGAGAGTGTAATTGGACTTACGAGCGCGATGACGCGTCGGCGGTGGCTAAAAAATTAAAAATTCCCTTTGCAGTTTGGGATTTTGAACGGGAGTATAGAAAGCTGGTTATTGATTATTTTTTTAACGAATATAAAAAAGGTCGCACGCCCAACCCGGATGTTAGGTGTAATCAATATGTAAAAATTCCGATGTTTTTAAAACGAGCGCTGAAGGAGGGAGCGGACTATATAGCGACTGGACATTATGCGCGTATTCGCCAATCGCCAATCGCCAATCGCCAATCGGACAAAAAACAGGAACTAGGAACTAGGAACCAGTGGCGCTATGAATTACTTAATGGCATTGATGGGGAAAAAGATCAATCCTACTTTTTATACACTCTTACCCAACAGCAATTAAAGCACTTGATTTTTCCAGTGGGGGAGTTGACAAAAAAAGAGGTTAGAAAAATTGCCGAGAAGATTAAGTTGCCAGTGGCAAAAAAACCCGATAGCCAAGGTATTTGTTTTGTTGGTGAGGTTAAAGTAGAAGATTTTTTAAAAACCAGAATTAAGGAGAAGCCTGGTGTAATTGTGGATTTGAAAGGCAATATTCTTGGTCAACACATAGGTTTGGCTTTTTATACTATTGGTCAGCGTCATGGTCTTGGGCTTGGTAGTGGCCCCTGGTATGTAATTGGCCGTAAGTGGAAACAAAATGTGCTGATAGTTGGTAAATTGAAAGAGCAAAAGCATTTACTAGC
>DOPF01000003.1:0-3511 GCA_003512705.1 Patescibacteria group bacterium | reverse complement strand
CGCGCCATTACACCCGGCCAGTCGGTGGTGTTTTACCGCTCGATAAGGCATGGCACGCGCAGTGACCTTTACGTCCTAGGCGGAGCGGCAATAGATGAGGTGCGAAAAAAGGGATTCGTCTGGTAGTGAACCGTTGTTTAAGCGATGTCGAAAATATGCCTGACCAGGCATATTTTCGACAGTAGTAAAATAA
Source organism: Patescibacteria group bacterium (assembly GCA_003512705.1). Lineage (GTDB taxonomy): Bacteria > Patescibacteriota > Patescibacteriia > Veblenbacterales > UBA10138 > UBA10001. Next base: position 3,318 of record DOPF01000003.1, on the reverse strand, counting down.
GGTTAAAAAAAGGGTTTGAGTGGTAAGTATTGACAAATCATTTCGGCCGTGATACTATGATTTGAAAACAAAAAAAATAAATCACAACGTTCCAAAACAATTATACTGGAGGAGTTATGCGCAAATTAGGGCCGCTTTACTTTTTAGGTTTTACGAGTACCATTATGTTCGCCCTGATCGGTGTATGGGCGACAATTTCAGGAGTAGGGAAAATGTTTGATGCCGAGGCACAATTGGACAGTTTACAGCAGGTTGCCATGCAGCAGGGCTGGAATGAGGAGCAGGAAGTTAAGTATCTCTATGTTGTGCGTGATTATGCGCTGCCGTTCCGGGAAGTTGAGGAGGAGTATGCCGAGGCTAATATCAGTGAATTTGAATACGTGATGAGCTTCGGGTACAATCCCGAATACGCACATCCCAGCATTGCCGAGATTCAGGCAAAATGGGAAAAAAAGCAATGGCGGGAGTACGTGGATTTACTCGGGAGTGCCTACAACGCGCTAAGGTATGCGCGGGAGAAAGAGGGGCAACTCAACCAGGTGCTGCGTAACCATGGATATGATCGGGTAGCCATGAATGCTTGGCTCGCCAAGGCTGAACTCAAGAACGGTGATGTGGTTGGATATATCGCCGACCGGCTTGCCGAGCTTCAGAATAAGTAAAATTAACTTCGTTTGTCGGGGTGGTCGCACAATACCGGCCACCCCTTTTTTTAGTTGTTTTCAAACTACATCACTTTGTACCCTTTCGTGCGAAAGGGTACAAAGTGAGATTGGTTACAATTTGGTATTGACGCGGGGGTTTTATGGGTATAAAGTGTTGTTGTTCTTTAACAATATTTGTTGTCTCTGCTAAATTGGGACTGTGTAGGCCCTAGTTTAGCGGAGATAACTCTGCTAATGTGCCTTTGGAACAAAAGTTCCATTACACTATTTTGGTGGGTACATTCCATTTCGGCCGATGAAAAGGCCAGGAAAAGGAGACAGGAAATAGAAGCATCATTTGGCAGTCGCGATGTAATAGTTGCAGTTATTACACTCATCACTGTTATTGCGCTTGTTTACTTACTTTATTTCCGCCCACGCTATGAGCGATCGGTGGCATACCGCAAGCAGAATGCATTTGCTCGTGATAGGCGGGTTTGGAGAAGTGCTGAGCAGCAGGCCGCTATTACAAGTCTAGGCGTTATTATGACTAAATATTTAGGTGAAACGCCGTATTCACAACTTACTTACGGAGACATTGCGCATATATGTTTTGATGTTTTGGATCCCGGCAGAATCTATGCACAAACTAGTTCGGGCTGGTATAAGTTACGAACCTTGTCTGATTGGGCATTAAAGGAAATAGCCGGGAGACTGCAAGCCTTATATGATGCCGAAATGAGGATGCAAGCGCAAAGAAATAAATTATTTGCGAAAGAAAGCGGTTCGGTCCGTCGGTCCGAGCTATCCGTGCCTTATAGGTTTTAGGCAGATTATGCGGCAAAGATAGCTCTTCTCAAAAATGATCGCGATATAATAAGGGAAAGGTTTGGGAAGATGGGGTTTGATATTTTTCCCGAGGACAAAGCCTATTTGGCACTTAAGCTGCCGTAGGGCGGTGAACACGTTTTCACGCGGGGGTTCTGGTAACAGGGCCCTCTTTTTATTATAAAGCCGGAAACAATACGCCGTTGCAAAAAAGCACATGACATATCCCCTAAAAGTGTCCGATCGGACACTTTTAGGGACAGGATGTTTTCTAGCTCTTCATATTTTATGTAACCACCTTTGCCAGTTAATTTTGGAGGGGAACCGCGTGTTGGTTGAAAAAAGATCTCTTTTTTGGTAAGCTGGTAACAGTTTTTATGATTACCTCTCAAGAACTTAGGCAGAAATTCTTAAACTTTTTTTCCGCCAAAGGCGGATCCGCCTCGGGCGGAAAAAGGGGGCACACCATTGTACCTTCGTCTTCTTTAGTTCCCGAAAACGACCCGTCCGTGCTTTTGACTACGGCCGGTATGCAGCAGTTCAAGCCGTACTTTACAGGCGCGGCTGATCCACTGAAGGATAATCATTTGAGTCTTGGTCATCCCCTAGGCAATAAAAATGTGGTTTCCATACAAAAATCATTCCGCACTTCGGATATAGATGAAGTAGGGGACGATACGCACCTAACATTTTTTGAAATGTTAGGCAATTTTAGTTTCGGAGGTTATGGAAAAAAGGAAGCCATAGAATATGCTCACGAATTCATTACTAAGATTTTGGGACTTAAAATAGATTACGTTTCGGTTTTTGGCGGGGAGCCCTTCGACTCTGCTCAGGGCAAATCTGTCGGCGTGCCTCCAGATTTGGAGTCGGAGGAAATTTGGAAACAAGTTGATGATGAGTTGGAAATAAAAAAAGCCGGGCGTACAGATAATTTTTGGGGACCAACTGGAGACCAAGGTCCGTGTGGACCGACGACGGAAATTTACGTTGACGGAGTGGAGGTGTGGAATATTGTCTTTAATGAATACTATCAGCAGCCAGATAAGACTTTAACCAAGCTTGATAATATGGGCGTGGATACTGGAATGGGGCTTGAACGTTTGGCTGCAGTTGTGCAGAAAGTGCCAGCAATTTATGAAACTGACTTATTTGCGCCAATTATAGATGAACTGCCAGCCAACTTAGAAAATGAAGATAAGCGCATTGTGGCAGATCATTTGCGGGCTATTTGTTTCTTAGTGTCCGATGGCGTAAGACCTTCTAATAAAGAGGTGGGGTATATTCTGCGGCGATTGATGAGGCGGGTAATGATATATGATAAAGTTGATTTCAAAAAAATATTACCCGTGATAGTTAATCAGTATCGAGATTTTTATGATGGTTTAAATGCGGATTTAGTCCGGGCTACATTTGAGGATGAACAAAATAAGTTCAATAAAGCGCTCGCCGATGGTTTGAAGACATTTGATAAGCGAACATCACAAGGGGATAAGTTAGAAGATGGGTTAGCCTTTGATTTATTCTCTAGTTATGGATTGCCGGTAGAAGTTATCGTTGCCTCGGCACGAAAAAGAAATATTGATGTTGACGAAAAAGAGTTATTTAAAAAATTCAATGAGAGATTAGCTAAACATCAGAAATTATCCAAAACAGCCTCCGCCGGTATGTTTAAAGGGGGTTTAGTTGATCACGAGCCGCAGACCATAAAACATCATACGGCCCATCATTTGTTATTAGCGGCTCTAAGACAAGTATTAGGCAACCATGTATTGCAGCGCGGGTCTAATGTATCTAGTGAACGGTTGCGTATTGATTTCTCACATCCGGAAAAAGTTACAGCGGA
>DOPF01000039.1 GCA_003512705.1 Patescibacteria group bacterium | reverse complement strand
CGCGCGACACTGAGCAACAAGCCCGGCGGGCTGGCGACTCTGGTTCCCCAATGCTAAACATTGGGGCTTGTCGTCGAAGTGTCAAGGGCACGGCGGTGGGTCTTGTAAATCGGCTTGACTCAAGACCATCAGACACGTTAAGGTTAATTACTAAAAAAGAAAAAACGTTGTTTCCCAATTACATTAATATGGAGGGTCTAACATGAGTATGCGCATGATGATTTTCAGTGGCCGGTCTAACCTACCATTAGCGCAGTCGATTGCCCGCAGTCTGCGAAAAAGGCAAGGCAAAATTTCCATCAAATCCTTTCCCGATGGCGAAACCTGGGTAAAATTTGGTGAGAATATAAGGGGTGCTGAAGTATATATTATCCAACACACTGGGCAGCCAGATACAAACCTGGTTGAATTGCTCATTATGATAGATGCTGCCAAACGTGCTGGTGCCAGAAAAATTGTTTTGGTTATCACATACTATGGATATGGGAGACAGGACAGGAAGGATCAACCCCGTGTTGCTATTACTGCTAAACTTGAAGCTGATCTTCTTACCAAGGCTGGTGCCACGCGAGTTATTACAATGGATCTACACGCCGCACAGATTCAAGGATTCTTCGACATTCCGGTAGATAATTTATTTGGATCTAAAATATTTACGCCTGTTGTTCGCCGGCTGAAAAAGAAAGTCAGAGGTAAACTGGCAGTATGTTCAGCTGATATTGGTGGTATCAAAATGGCCCGTAACTATTCCAAAAGGCTCGGTGTTGAACTGCTTATTATTGACAAACGACGACCCAAGCAAAGTTTGTCTGAAGTGATGAATATTATTGGCAACCCCAATGGTAAATGGATAATCATTGTAGACGACATTCTTGACACTGGCGGTAGTATAACTAAAGCCGCCGCCGCCTTAAAGAAGGCGGGGGCAAAGGGTGTGTACGCCATAATTACTCATCCACTTTTTTCCAAAAAAGCGTTTGAGCTTATTCAAAAATCATGCATTAAGCATTTATGGGTCAGTGACACAGTACCACTTAAACAAACGCACCCTAAAGTTTCGGTGGTAAAAGCGGGGAATATTTTTGCTCAAGCAATTCTTCGGAGTCATAGGAATAAATCAGTTTCCAACTTATTCACCGAAAACAAGGAGTAAATTTTACCAATACCGGCGGGTACCTCTACCAAGGGGTACCCGATTTTTTTAAAACCCAATATATTGCACTTCCTCGTGTAGTTCTATGCCGAACTTATCCCGCACCTGTTGCTTAATAAACGACATTAACATCACCACATCGTCGGCCTTGGCTCCGCCGAGGTTCACAATGTAATTAGCATGGTCAGTGGATACCTGCGCCTTACCCATCTTTTTTCCTTTTAATCCCGCCTGATCAATCAGCCACGACGATGGCAGCTGCTTGCATTCCAAAAACTGATCTAATTTTTCGCGGCCCTTCAGTTTTTCTTGCGCTTCCTTGACTTGAGCATCCGACTTGATTTCCACATTGGTAAAAATACAGCCCGACGATGGCATATTATATGGCTGACCTTTACGCGCGCCGACATATTTTTTTATTAGCTGCTGACTGGTCACCTTATCACCTGTATCCAACTGCAATACTGCCGATAATATTAATTCTTTGGTTTTTTTGAATCGCGAATTGCGGTAACTAAATTGGCACTGTTTTTTTGTATACTTTACTATTTTATCATTAGCCAACGCGTCAACAGAATATATCCACTCGCCTATACATCCTTTTGGTTCTTGGGGTAAACCAGCATTGCCATAAATAGCCCCGCCCACCGTACCGGGCACTGCCACTAGCGGCTCAATTCCCGTTAGCCCAGCCTCCACCGCCTGGGTTACTAAAAAACCCAAGCGCACGCCCGCTCCGGCAAAAATTTTATTCTCCTTAACTTCCAACTGTTGGTTCTTGGCAATTACCACCAGCCCATCATATCCGCGGTCAGACACTAATACGTTGGCGCCGCCACCCAATACTATCAATGGTAAATTAAGTTCATGCGCCACTTGGCCGGCGCGAACAATTTCTGCGCTGGTGTCGGCCACCAGCATATACTTGGCCGGGCCGCCGATTTTAAAATTAGTATATTTGGACAGCAAGACGTTGGCTTGAATTTTAGGGCCAAGGTTTTTTTCTAACTCTTTTAGTATATCCGCCATATTGCTAATTTTAAGATTACGACATGTTTAAACTAGCCGCAAACCGTCGCCTAATGAATTTAGCAAGTTTTGTAATCAAGATTTATGTCGGGGAGCGTAAAAACACCAATTTAGGCCTAAAAACGGGCTTTTTGTTCCACGAAGTTTGACTTGGTTCCATAACCCTTGACAAAAACCCCAATCGGGTCTATACTGAAATGTTCATTAAAAATGAGTAATTGTACGTAGTCAGGTGTGCTTGCCCAAAAGACGTGTACTTTGGTATCAGTATTCCTTTCAAGGTAGTAGCCGATTGCAGCCTGCCCCGTAATTATACTTTATAGATCTAACTCGAGATAAACGAGTCACGGTTGCCGCAGTCGAATAAACGGTAAAAAGTATTGACGGGGTCGAATAAGCAAGTAACGGATGTATCTGAATGAAATCTGATATCTAAGCACACGTCTTTTAATTAACACCCGGTCAGCGCTTTACACTGCGCCGTCCGGGACATCGATCAACAACCACAACTAAGCGTGCAAGATCAGGGGCCACAACGCGCACCTGGTTAGTTACGTAAGGGGCTTGATCCCCCTCGTACTGTAGCCCAAGGTCCAGCCTATTTGGAGGACCTTAAATGACCTAACGGTCAGTGTAGAAAGGGTAGCGACTCATAGTCTGCTGGCGGACCAGGTACCTGGCACCAAATCTGGCTATGACTAGCTACTTCGACTACTCGCGGAGGAGCCGGATTCGGAACAATCCGAATAAACCACTCCTCCCCTTTTCCAAGCTCATAAATTTATTGTGACTTTGGGAAAGGCGCACCTTAACCCTCCTTCGTCCCGATTATTATCGGGGCTACGGCGGGCAAAACGTGCCATAAAGAAATTTAACTAGTGACTCAAAAAGTCGGAATCTAGAAACAAAATTGCTTTATTAACAACAATTCTTTCTCATTAACTTGGAGGAGAGAGTTATTCTCCCCGGACTTAGCCGGGGAGTTCAAAATGGCGGAGTTGGTAAGTTTGGTGCCAACTGAACCGACCATGAGAAACCATTAGTCTAGAATGCGTTCCGCTTCGGCGGAATATAAGTTCTAGACAACTTCCTCCAGATTAATGAGAAAGAACACATAAACAAATTATGAGGTGTCAAAATGAAGAGGATGTTATTTTTCGTCGCCCTGCTCATTGCGGGCTGTGGTGTTTTGGACATGCTCCCAAAGGTCTTGGTGACCTACACCATGGACGATCGGGACACTGAAGTGGCTGAATTTGCCATCGAGGCGATAGAGGCCACAAAGACCTACACGGTTTATCCTGGATACCCTGTCCAGGACCAACAGGAACTCGTCTGCAACAACTCATATTATCGTAACAACCAACGTGCCGACAGGGTGCAACTAAATGTCCGGGTCAGGTCACATGACCTTCGGACGTTTTCGACACAAGCGTACTTCTTCCATTTGAAGATAAACGATATTATCTTCGATGGAACCAAAATTATCGTCCGTGCGCCCCGATCGTATAAAGCCGGGGTCGCAGTCTACGACACACTGGTTGTGTCATATGGTGACTCGCTGAAACTCAGCGAGTAATGGATTTGGGGAACACAACGCGGGAAACGGGAGAGGTCTTTACGACTCTCCCACTTTTTTTGGAGGGAGTATGGATATAGACATAAAGCTTCAGATGGTCATTCTAGTGGTTGCGGTTGGGGTGTTAGACATTATTATCCCATCGCAAATGATTTGCCTGATCGTCACCGGTGTTGCGGCCATAACCGCAATATTCATCTTTGCTGCGGGCATCGGTGTGGGGCGTGTGACCGACATGATAATCGTGCTTCTGACTGCGATCATACTTTGCCTTTTAACCTTTTTTCTGTCGCTGTCACCTAAACAACTACAGGAAAAGGAGATACCACCCGCGCCGCCCGACTCACTCTCGCACCTTCAACCGGCTGATGCAACACCACAGCCGGCTTTTTTTATTTAACAAGAATGCCCTTTTGGGGAAATGTATGCGATCGCATACATTTCCCCAATGCAAAAAAACGGCCAAAAACCACGGCCGCGGCGATTATGTTAAAACTCTGGCCCGGTCATTAAGCCGAATTTCTTTATCAGCTCATCCCCGACTCGCCACACATCCCCCGCTCCCATAGTTATCACTAAATCACTTCGAGTTAAGGAGTTAGATAAATATCCTGCCGCATCGGCTATGGTGGGCTGCAGCACCACCTTGGGGTGGTGTTTTTTTATGGCGTCAACCAGATGTTGCGATGTGATATCTCCTTTAGTTTCCCGAGCCGAAGCATATATATCCAACACCACTACCTCATCCGCATCACTAAAGCTCTTGGCAAAATCTTTTAGCAGCGCCGCTGTTCGGGAATAGGTATGGGGGTGGAATACCACGCGGATATTTTTATACGGGTAAAAATTCCTAGCCGCTTTTAAAGTGGCCATAATTTCACGCGGGTGGTGCGCATAGTCATCTATCACTATGGCAGAATTATTTAACCGACCCTTAAATTCAAAACGACGGGTGGTACCCTCAAAATCAGCCAAGGCCCGGCGCACCACATCTAAATCTATTCCTAAGTAGCTGGCTAAGGCTATCACGGCAATAGCGTTAGCCACATTGTGACTACCGACAAGTTGCAGCTCAAAATCTCCCATGTGCTCATTATTCTTCAAAACACTAAAATACCAGCGGCCCTGGTCTAACCACATTCTCAGCATTTGCCAATCACCCGAAAATAAACCATAACTAATAACTTGATTATCTTTAAGCCCGGCTTCGGCCACGGCTGTTTTTACTTCGGCGCCGTCATAGTTAGCCACCACCACGCCGTCGGGCGGCACTTTTTTTAAAAACTCGGTAAAGGCGCCGCGATAGTCGTCGGGTGTCTTAAACCAGTCGGTATGATCCCAATCAATACTGGTTAGCACCACGGCCCAGGGAGTAAAAAAATTAAACTTATTTTGATATTCGTCAGCTTCAAACACAAACAACTCACCCGAACCGGTTAGGGCGTTACTAGCGAATTGTTTAACCGGCGAGCCAATTAGCGCTAGTGGGGCCAGGCCCGCCTGTTCTAAAACATAAGCCAGCATGGCGGTAATAGTGGTTTTGCCGTGCGTACCCGCGACGGCAATGGATTTTTGAATTTTAGTTAATTCGCCCAAAGCTTCAGCATAAGATAGCATCGGCAAACCCGCCTGTTCAGCCGCCGGCATTTCGGGATTGGCGTCGGTGTAAGCCGATGAATAAATCACCACATCGCAGTGCTTAGGTAAATTGGCGGCTTTAAAATTTTCGGTAAAACTAATGTTGGCTTGGCGTAAAACCTGGTCAGTATTAAATTTTTCCTCGGTGTCAGAGCCGGAAACATTTTTGCCGCGCGACTTCAATATTAACGCCAAGCCGGTCATGCCTTGCCCCTTAATGCCAATCATGTATATATTTTGGGCTGAATCTAGTTTCATTAGGCCATCAATTTTAAAATTAAATCCGCCATCTGTCTAGCCGCGTCTTTAGGCATAAGTGTATCTATTTTTCCGGACAACTCACTTAATTTACCATGATTTCTTAACAAATCATTGACGGCGGCAACAAACTTATCATTGTCCAAATCTAACTGATTTAATACTACCGCCGCGCCGTGACTTTTTACAAACTCGGCGTTAACCTCCTGATGACTACGAGGGATGGGAATAATAATGGCTGGTTTACCTAGAGCCGACAATTCCGCCATTGTTCCCATACCCGCCCGGGTAATCACTAAGTCAGCCAGCTGGAAAAACGACGCCACTTCATTAATGGCTAAGGGGAATGATTGATAATCAGATTGCGGCCAGGCGGCGGATTTATTATCACCGGTGATATGAATAATCCGGGCTAAAGAAGTTAAGGGCGTTAAATTTTTTATAAGTAATGTATTAATAAACTCGGCGCCCGTACCCCCACCCATTACTAACACTACCGGCTTATCTTGCGGCCAACCAAGTTTTTTCAGCGTTTGGATTTTATCAACCGGCGCCATAATTTGTCTACGCACCGGATTACCGATCACGGGCGCATTACGACCCGCCAAGTGCTTAGCAATATCTGGCCAAGCCGCCGTAACAGTTTTGGCAAATGGCAAAACCAGTTTATTGGCTAAACCGATGCGCAAATCTTGTTGGTGCACTAAAATTGGCACGCGCAGCACCCAAGCCGCCCAGGCCAAAGGCACCGCCACGTAACTACCAGCTGTAACTAAAGCTTGCGGCCGGGAATTTATTAAATAGGCCAATGCCGCCATAAAGCCAACGACTATTTTAAACAAATCAAAAATATTTTGCAGACTAAAATACCGCCGCCACCGCCCGCAAGTAATAGCGGTAAATTTAATGCCATATGTCTGAACCAGCTTTCGCTCGGGCCCAAAACTAGTGCCTACCCACTCCACTATTATATCGGGGCGGCTAAATTTTAATTCCTCGGCCACAGCTAAAAGCGGGGTGACAGACCCTAAAGTACCTCCACCAGCCATTAAAACTTTCATTGCCGGCGCCCCTCCACCCGGCGTGCTTGCGCCGAAATATTAGCCACAATACCCAAAGCCCCCAAGCTCGCGGCTAAAGCCGAGCCCCCGTGCGAAATAAATGGCAGAGGAATTCCGGTTAAAGGTAATAAATTAAGCATGGCTGCTATATTAACAAAAATCTGCAATCCTAGCCAACCCATTATTCCCAAGCCTAACAATCGCCCTAAATTATCGGGCGCACGGTTGGAAATTTTTATTCCTCGCCAAATCAAACCGGCTAAAAACAATAGCAATAAAGTAGTTAAAACAAAACCCAATTCCTCGGCGATAACGGCAAAAATAGAATCGCCGGTTACCTCGGGCAGGTACTGATACTTTTGCCGCGAGTGTCCTAAACCCACCCCCCAAAAACCTCCCGACCCCACTGCTAGTAGGGCCTGATTAATATGATAGCCAATACCTTGGGGTTCTATTTCCGGATTAAAAAAAGCTGTTAGACGTTCCAGGCGGTAAGGGGCGATTTTTATTAGGAGATACATAAGCCCGGCCCCGCCGAACATAAAATATAAAATGGTGCTAAACCGCGCGCCCGCCAAAAAATAAACTAGGACAGCGCTTAACGCAATTACAATCATTGTACCCATATCGGGCTGCAAAATTAAGAGCACCATCACCACCGTTAACCAAACTAAAAAAGGAATGATGCCGTTCCGCCAGGACCGAATGGCATCATAGCCTTTCTGATCCAACCAATATACTAAATAAACTAAAAAGGTCAGTTTAACGAATTCGGACGGCTGAAAACTAAACAAACCCAAATCTAACCAACGACTGGCGCCGCCCGAGCTTACACCGACACTTGGTATCAATACGGCTATTAAAGCCACTAAGCAAACCCCTAAGGCCAAAAGCGACCATTTAACCACCAGATGGTAATCTAACCGGCTAAATAAATAAAATAACACTGCTCCAGGTATTAGACCGTACAAAAATTGGCGCTGTAAATAATAATAGCTAGTACCGAATTTTTGAAAAGACACTACCGCCGAGGCCGACGCTAACAACAACAAACCTAGGCCGACGACTAGGGCTACCCAGGCGATGAAAGTAAAATCATAATTTGATTGCCGCCTCGCTTTCATATCATTTCAACTTTCTAACCGCTTTAACAAACTGCTCTCCCCTGTCCCACTCATTAATAAACAGGCCAAAACTAGCTGCGGCCGGCGACATTAAAACCACGCCGCCGCGGGCCGTCAACCTACGGGCACTGACAATTGCTTGAGCCATGGTTTTAACAATTATGTAAGGATACTTTTTTGGTAATTTTGCTAAAATGTTTTTTGTGGCGCTGCCCGGTAACAAAATTAGATTCTGCACTCGTCGCCTGATGTCACGCGCCAACCCAGCATAACTCAATTTTTTGTCATATCCACCAGCAATTAAAGTTATGGGATATTTCTTAAACGTGTCCAGTGCCTTTTGGGTGGCATCAGGCATAGTGGCGGTAGTATCGTTTATATACTTTACGCCCCCGACCTCGCGTACCAACTGCTGGCGTGAATGCAAACCTATAAATTTTAACACCGCGCGTCGAATCTGCGGGGGCGGCACACCCGCCACCACAGCGGTTGTGGCCGCTGCCAGAGCATTGGCTAAATTATGTGCTCCCGCCAGCGCCACATCCTTAACACTAAATAATTTTATCTGGGACTGCCCGCTTTTAAACCAAACTGATTTTTTATATATATAGCAGCCGGCCGAAACCTTGGCTTGGGTACTAAACCAAAAAATTTTGGATTGCGCCAGCCGTCCTAATTTACGCGTAATTATATTATCCCAATTAAGCACCGCCTTATCCGACTTAGATTGCCACCGCCAAATGTTGGCTTTGGCTTGCGCGTATTGCGACATATTTTTATACCGATCCAAGTGATCGGGTAAAATATTGGTTATAACGGCCAGGGGCGGCGATAACTTAAACCGCCCTAAATTTTCCAGTTGCCACGACGATAATTCTAACACCACCTTGGTGTTGGGATTAATGTTTGGCAAAATCGACAACATTAGACGGTCACGAATATTACCAGCCACCATCGTATGATAGCCAGCGTTTTTAAACATAAAACCCAGCCAACTGGCGACGGTCGATTTACCCTTACTGCCCGTAACGGCTATAACCGGCGCCGGACACATCTTTAAAAAAATACTAGCCTCACCCTCTATGGGTATACCAAGACGCTCGGCCCGCCTGATTAAAGGCAGGCTGTTGGGCACGGCCGGATTTTGTACTACCAAATCTACGCCTCTTAGCAAACTTAACGGGTGCTTTCCTAAAACAAACTTTATCGGTAGATGCCCCAGGTTTTTAAGACTAGATTCAAGCTGACGACGGTTTTTTAAATCGGTCACACTCACCCGCGCCCGTTGGTGAAGCAGCCACCGGACCGTGGCCAAACCGCCGCCCTGCAGCCCCAAACCAACAACTAAAACTTTCTTACCCTTCAATTTCATAACTATGCTATCCGATCGACCAAAAACAAAATTATACCGACCACTGCCAAGACCCCTGAAATTACCCAAAAACGCATGACTATTTTAGGTTCGGGCCAACCAATCGCCTCTAAATGATGATGCAGGGGTGTAGATAAAAAAACCTTTTTACCTCGAAATTTCTTAGACAAAATTTGAATTATTACCGAAAGCGATTCCAATACCAGCAGCAAACCAATAATTGGCAGCAGCCACACGGTGTTAGTCAGCATCGCCACTATGCCCAGAGTTACCCCCAATGACATTGATCCGGTATCGCCCATAAAAAACCGGGCCGGGTTAATGTTAAACCACAAAAACGCCAGCAGGGCTCCGGCGATAGCGGCACAAAATGCGGCCAAGTCTTCTTTCCCCAATACAAAAGCTATCGCCCCAAAAGCCCCAAAAGCCGCCAATAGCGAACCGCCAGCCAGACCATCCAAACCATCCACTTCATTCACCGAAAAGGCGGTGGCGACGATAATAAAAATAAACAGCGGCACGTACCACCAACCAATATCAATGTAACCCACCACAGGCAAATACAAACTCGTCCAGTCCAATTTATAATAGAACCACCACGCACCCACCGCCGCGATTAAGGTATAAATAATCAGCTTATATCTAATTTGCATGCCGCCGCCGCGCGGACCCCAGCCGCGCACGTTAAACCAATCGTCTACTAAACCGACTATCGCCGAAGCCACCAACGCCCCCAGTGGTAACAAGGTTTCGGCTCGGCTTAAAAAATTAAACATCTCAGGCACCACCCCCCACTCACTCAAATAAAAAAATACCAGAACCAAAAACAGCACGGTTACCCAAACCAGCATTCCGCCCATGGTGGGCGTGCCCTGCTTACCTTGGTGCAAGGCCGACATAATGGGCGCCGATCCATTATCACGGATTTTTTTAACCAGATGATACCGGTACAAGAAATGAGTTAGCAGTGGGGTGCTAAAAAGCGCTACCAAAAAAGCCACCGTCGCAATAACTAAAATTTTTACCACTGGTAAAACCTCGGTCATAATTAACTATTAAACACCACCAACAAAAACTGCAGCCAGGCCAAAGCCGCACTAGCTAACGCGGCGGCAGTTAACAATAAGTATCGTAAACTAATATGGCGCGTTCCCAAAACAAAAGCCAGCACTGTATTTATGGCCAAAATTAGTAAAGCCACCACGGGAGGTAAGTAAATAAAAAACCACGGCGCTACCCAGTTAGCGCCAACATAAATGGAATAGCGAATAGTCAAAAAACCCTGGCCTAACTCCAGCTGCTGCCAAGTAAACCATAAACTCGCCAGCGAAATAATTAGCGCCAATGCCACCGGGCCAAAAATTAACGGTGAACGCCAGAAGGACCGCCAAGAAAAGCTGGTTGAGGCGCCTAGTGTTTTTGCCATATATCGCTTTGATTTTAATCCTTTCGGCCAATCTTGGCAACCTTCCGCCCAGGTTTTTTTTAACTCCGGAGCAAATTTTCTGTCTGGTTTAGGAAAATAAATAAATGTGGTATACTAAACGCATAAACCTTGCCTATTGGGCGCAAAAAATACTTATGCTTAGCCAAGACAAAATTATAAAAGCCTTGGTAAACAGTAAAACGTTGGAGGCTTCAGAAATTAAAAAAATTCAAGCGGAGGCTAAAACAAAAAAGCTGTCGCTGGAAGACTATTTATTGCAAGAAAAAGTTGTTAGTGAATCCAAGTTGTATGAAAACCTGGCTAAACAAGCGCAGTTGCCGTTTGTGGATTTAAAAAATTCAGTAATCCGTAAAGACATTTTGCTGGCCATACCCGAACCCATAGCGCAGACTCACAATATTATCGCCTTTGACCGTGATGATACCAGCGTGGATCTGGCCACCATCGACCCCGACGATTTGCAAACTTTTGAATTTTTAGAAAAAAAGTTCGGCAAGATTAAACTGCATTTAACCACCCCCACATCACTAAAGGAAGTTATTAAACAATACCACAAAAGCTTGCGGGCGGAATTTGAGGCGCTAACTCATGAAGAGTCCGCCGCCGGTGAAGAGGGTGGTGCCAAACTGCAAGAGTTGGCCCAAGACATACCGATTGTACGGCTGGTTGATACCATGCTGGAGTACGCCATTTTTGAGCGGGCGTCGGATATTCACATCGAGCCCACTGATGATGCGGTGGTAGTGCGCTACCGTATTGACGGTATATTGCGCGACGTAATGACGCTGCCTAAAAATTTGCAGGCCGGCATTGTGGCCCGTGTAAAAATTTTATCCAGCCTTAAATTAGACGAACACCGCCTGCCCCAAGACGGCCGTTTTAAAATTAAAACCAAGGATTATGAATACTCTTTCCGGGTATCTATAATCCCGGTATTTAATGGCGAAAAAGTAGTTATGCGTTTACTGCAAGAGTCGGGGCAAATCTTAACATTAGAACAACTTGGTTTTTCGCAAAAAACTTTAGCTATTGTAAAGAGGAATATCGTCAAGCCTCATGGCATGATACTGGTAACCGGCCCTACCGGCAGCGGCAAAACCACCACCTTGTATTCCATTATGCATATATTAAATAAGCCGGAGGTAAATATTTCAACGATTGAAGATCCGATTGAATACCGCATGCCCCGGGTAAACCAAAGCCAAGTAAACCCGCGTATTGGTTTTACCTTTGCTAACGGCTTAAGATCGCTGCTGCGGCAAGACCCCGACATCATGATGGTTGGCGAAATCAGAGATTCGGAAACCGCGGAAATTGCTGTCCATTCAGCCATGACTGGACATTTGGTGCTTTCCACCCTGCATACCAATGATGCGGTTGGCACGCTCCCCCGCCTGTCGCAAATGGGTATACCTTCGTTTCTTATCTCTTCAACTGTTAATATAGTAATTGCCCAGCGCTTGGTGCGAAAGCTTTGTAACGAGTGCAAAACCGCTTACCACCTTAGTAAAACTGCCGCCGCGGAACTAGCCGAAAAGATAAATATATCCCAGATTTGGCAAAGCCTTATTGATGCCAAGGCTATTAAAACCAGTGATAAATTAGAGCAAGTTAATTTTTATCATGGCGCCGGTTGTAAGCAATGCGGCCAACAAGGTTATAAAGGGCGTATGGGTATTTATGAAATTTTAGAAGTCACGCCGGAAATTGCCGAGCTAATTTTAAATAATAGTCCGGTTGAAAGATTGCAGACCAAAGCTATCGCCCAGGGAATGGTGCCCATACTGGTGGATGGGTGGCAAAAGGCTTTAACTGGCATAACTAGCATTGAGGAAGTATTAAGGGTTACCAAAGAATAATTTTCTAATTTATGAAGTTTGAATATCAAGCCCGCACTAAAACCGGTCAAATAAAGCAAGGTGAAATGGAAGCCGAGTCGGAACAAGTATTAGCCGAAGAGCTTAATAAACAGGATTTACTGCTCACCAAAGCTAAAGCCGTTACACCAGTAGATAAAAAAAGCTGGCTGACCAACTTATTATCCTGGCAGCGCATTAGTGTCGTTGATAAAATTTTCTTTACCCAAAATTTACAAGTAATGTTAAAAGCCGGCTTAACCATGGTGAACGGTTTGTTGACCTTAGCGGATCAAACCACCAATAAACGTTTTCGCGCTATTTTAAAAGACATCAGGCAAAATATTGAAAAGGGACAGTCTTTATCCGAAGCCTTAGCGCATCATACTAACGTATTCCCCGAAATATTTATCAACATGGTTCGGGCGGGTGAGAAAAGCGGCAAACTTGAAGAAGTCCTTTTACACATTACCAACCAAATGCGTAAAAGCCACACCCTTATAGCTAAGCTTCGTGGCGCTTTAACCTACCCGATTGTTGTCCTTGTGGCCATGATCGGTATTGGTATCACTATGATTGTGTTTGTATTACCGCAAATCACTGCTATCTTTACCGAGGTAGATGCGGTATTACCCCTACCGACGCGCATATTAATTGCCACCTCGGACATCGTGCAATCAAGCGGCCTTTGGATACTTCTTGGTTTTATACTTTTAGTGTCATTGTTTATATATTTAATACACACCAATAAGGGCAAAAAAATATGGCATTCACTGCTGCTTAAATTACCTTTAGCCGGGCCGATATTTCATAAAATAAACTTGGCCAAATTCGCCCGAACTTTTTCCTCACTATTAAAAACCGACATACAAATTGTACAGACATTTCAAATTACGGCCACTACGGTAAGTAACGTACGTTATCGCGAAGCTCTGATGCTGGCGGCCGATCAGGTAAAAAAAGGCACCTCGGTAGCCCAGGCTTTGGGCGATAACCGGCAATTATTTCCCCCCTTGGTGACACAAATGGCGGCGGTGGGTGAAGAAACTGGCACGCTTGATTCGGTGCTGGATGATTTAGCTGGCTTTTATGAGGAAGAGGTAGATCGAGTAATGAATAATTTATCTACCATAATTGAACCAATATTAATTGTCTTGCTGGGCGGCGCGGTTGGTTTTTTTGCGGTCTCCATTATTATGCCTATCTATAGCCTAACCGAACAAATATAATATGCTATTCAGACCTCATATCGAAGTTATCGGCCTGGATATTAGTCAACGATCACTGAAAGCGGTTCAGTTTGCGCGCGGCTGGAGCAGTAAACTGAAGCTGCGGGCTTTTTCCGATATTGAACTTGATAAGGGAATTATTGTGGAAGGAGATATTAAGCAAGGCGCGGCTTTAACTGAAGCTGTTAAAAGGCTGCTGGCATACCCCAAATATGGAAAATTTAATACGCCCTATGTGGTATCGTGCCTGCCTGAACAAAAAACTTTTATAAAGCTTGTTGATATTCCGCCCATGTCTAAAGAGGAAATTGGCCAAGCCATTAAGTGGGAAGCGGAACACCATATTCCCATACCGATTGAGGAAACTTACATGGACTGGCAATTAATCGGCAAGCCGGCACCGGGCCAAAGACTGCCGGTATTGTTGGGCGTGGCGCCTAAAGGTATTGTGGAATCTTATCAAAAAGTATTGGCCGATGCTGGGCTAATTAACTTAGCTCAAGAAATAGAGGCCGAAGCAGTTACTCGCGCCTTGTTGCCAATCGACGATAGTAGTCAAGACACCATTATGATAGTTGATTTAGGTTTTAGTCGCACCAGCATTTGCCTTTGGACTGACAACTCCATTCAATTTACGGTTAGCTTACCGCTATCGGGTGAGAAATTAACCGACGCCATTGCCAAAACATTTAACATTACCTGGGAGGAGGCGGAAAAAACCAAAATTATTTGTGGTTTTGACCCTGATAAATGCCGCGGTTCGCTGCAAAAAATTCTTGACCAAGAAGTTGATCAATTGATTAAAAAAATTAAGGAAACTTTTGATTTTTATGCAGAGCATTTCCCTAACTCGGCACCCGTAAACCAAATAATGCTCTGCGGCGGTGGCGCTAATTTTAAATTTATTGATTCTTATTTAAAAGACGCGTTAGGCTTACCGATAGTGGTCGGCAACCCCTGGCTAAACCTTAAGTCAACGCCGCCAGTTTTAACCCGGGCGGCCCTGCTATCCTACACCACCGCCGTAGGTTTAGGTTTAAGGGTGGTAGAACGATATTATG
This sequence comes from Patescibacteria group bacterium, assembly GCA_003512705.1. GTDB lineage: Bacteria > Patescibacteriota > Patescibacteriia > Veblenbacterales > UBA10138 > UBA10001. The sequence continues at coordinate 12,690 of DOPF01000039.1, read as the reverse complement.
ATTAAATTAAATTTAGTCAGTCCCGAGCAAAAAAAATACTTGCACTTCGAGTTTATTTACTTGTCGCTGCGGGGAGTTATTTCATTGGTTTTAATTTTTAGTCTCATCGTCTCGGCGATGTTTATCAGTGCCCGCCTGATGTTGGAAGACCACTACGGTACTTTGATAGCGGAAACTACCTTGGTAAACCAGCGAAATTTCGGCATAGATAATGAAATTACGCAAATTAATGAATCATTAAAAAATATTTCCGAAATTCAACGCGATTTTGTAAAATGGTCTGACTTGTTTGTAGACTTCACTAAAAGCGTACCGTCCGGGGTCAGTATTAGTTCATTATCACTAGACAAAAACCTGCAATCGCTAAATCTCAACGGCACGGCCAAAAACCGGGACGATTTTTTGAAACTTCAGGAAAATCTAAAAAAACTGGCTTACTTAAGTGATGTTAACAGCCCAATTACTAACTTGCTGCTGCGGGAAAATTTAGAATTTCAATTCACCGCCAAAATTAATATCTCTAAATTGCCCTAAATATGCTATCGGCCGCGACCAAACCACAAACGAAAATTCTAATAAGCCTTGGCGCTACGGTTGTGTTAGTTGGTGTGATGGTGGGTTTAATTATTTGGCCAACACGCAACCGCATGAAAGAGCTGCATGTGGCTATTAATGAACAGCGAGTGGAATTAGATAAAATTTATCAACAAGGCAAAAGTTTAAAAATAGCTTTACAGCAATATCAGCAAGTTAAGCCAAAAATATCGATTTTATCAAGTGTTTATGTAAAGCCGGGCGGTGAGTTGGACATTATTACCGCTATGGAAAACATAGCCGACCAGCAAAATGTGCAACAAGAAATAAAAACGTCGGCATCGCCAGACCAAAATACCAAAACTTTACCGTTGCAACTCCAAACTACCGGCAGTTTCAATAACATCGTCAGTTACCTGACGGCGCTCGAAGCCATGGATTACTATTTAAACACCACCACTTTACGAATTTCACTGGCTAGTTCCAATTTAGGTCAAAACTTAGATGGCAATTCAAAAATTAGCGCTTTGTTAATTACCAATGCTTTTTACCAGCCATGAAGATTAAATTGTCACTTAATTTAAAAAAAATACCCCCCAAAATCGGCTTGCGGCTACTGCCCTGGCTCACTATTGTCGCCTTGTTTATTTTGTTGTGGTTTACTATTGGTTTTATGAAGACGTATTTTTATGACACCTTAACCCAGGCCGAAGAAATTTCTATTTTGCGCAGCACCGTGTCTTTACGCACCATTAATATTAAACTTTACGAACAAGTGATAACGGCTTTGGAAAATAAAAAACAAATCGACCCCGCTAAGATTAGTAATCTCTCTAACCCCTTTGCTAAAGCTACCAACGAATCGGCTGAACCATCGACAACTGAATAATTTAACGCCAGGCTTTTACCTCTTTAACTTGCGGCAGTTGTTTTTGCAACGCTTCGGCCAGTCCAAATTTAATTGTAATTTCCGATAGGACGCAGGTTTCGCACGCCCCTTCCAGCTTTACCTCCACCACGCCGCTTTCGGGTTGCCAAGACACAAACTCCAAATGTCCGCCGTGCCCCACCACATAGGGCTCGGTTTGGGCCAAAATTTCCTTAATCTTACTTATTTCGGAGCTCTTGTCCATACCGAGAATTCTAGCACACCCATGCCTAACTGGTAAATATTTTGATTGACACTTCGACCTTTAGACATGATGCTTAGCATCGGCGGTTAAGAAATAAACCGCATGCGGCCGGTCCCGCAGTGTCAACCCTGAGGCAACCCTAAGGCTTGCTATTATGGTCTCGAATGGGTTGACACTTCGACGACAAGCNNGGGCTTGTTGCTCAGTGTCGCGCGCGAAATATAGATAGTCAAGCTCCGATGCTTGGCATCGGAGATACCTTCGCGCTTGACAATTGTGGGTAAATAAGATAAAAGTAAGATGAATTGAAAAACAAAAAACGTCCTAACACAATTAATCATAATGAGGTAATTTTATGTCAATTCATGTTGGTATTACCGGTATCGGCCACTATGCTGGCGAAATTGTCGTCTCAAACGATGACATATCCGCCATCATTGAAACGGAATTGAAAAAGAAAAAACTTTCTCTATGTGGTACGGATGAACTCACTGATGAAGAGAAAGTCGCCTACCTGACGAGCGATGATTGGCAGCGGCAACGCACTGGTATTGTGCGTCGTCGACATACCAAAGAATCAACCGCCTATTTAGCCATTCAGGCGGCCTTAAACTGTTTAAAATACTCCCTTCATTTGTCCCAGGAGTATGGCTTCATTGTCGTAGCTAATGTTCTACCAAGTTTTCTAAACGCCCCCCATGTGGCAGCGGAAACTGCCAAAGGAATTGGCATACTACTACGTGACAAACTGGGCCTAAAAAATTGCCTGGTAGTGGATGCTGGCGCTGCCTGCAATAGTTATGGAGCCGCCCTTCATATCGGGTATGCCTTCATAAAATCCGGCATGTTTAAATGCGGATTAGTAATTGGCGCTGACAAAATGAGTGCATGCGTCGACCATTCTGATCGCAACTTCTTTCCTTTGATGGGCGATGCTGGCGCTGCTATAGAACTATCACGGGTTACAGAAAGTAATGATTCGTTCCCATGGCAAGAAAAGTCATTTACTGCTGGCATTGACACTTCAGGCCTTTACAACATCATGACAAAGGTTGGTGGATCAGCAGCTCCAATAACGCAGCAAATATTAGCTGGTGACGTTAAGAACCCGTTGGCGCCTCGCCTAGATAAACTGTGGCAGGACGGCAAGAAGGTAAGAAAAGATGTAATCTACTTACTTTGTGGGCCCGCGGGAGATTTTAGCAAGTCGGTAATTAAGGGCGCGCTTGATAAAGCGCAATTACCTCTAAGTGCGGTTAATTATATTTACCCCCACCAAGCAAATCTTCGCATCAATGAAGATATAGAAAAGAGGACGATCGAGGCAGGATTCAAGGGAAAATTCGTAAACACAATCAGTGAATACGGTAACACCACCTCAGCGGCAGTACCTATGAGTCTTTCTATGTCATGGGAAAATGGTAATATCAACGAGGGGGCTATTGCACTCCTACTACACTTCGGCGCCGGTTACACATACAGCACCATCCTAACTCGTTGGACTTTGTACCCCTTACCTATTTGACGAAACTCTCACCTTCAATACTACCCTGGATCGCTCCCCGCGATTCCAGGGTTTTTTTTATTTTTCGATATAGTGCCTCTTTATCACTTAGTTGTCTTTTGTCCCGGCCGGGACAAAAGACAACTAAGTAAAAAAATAATTTTATAGTGGCGTCTATTTATTTATTGGTATGTTTATACAATTTAGCTCGAACTCATTTTATCAAGAATTACTGAACGAAACTAATCGCCCCGCCCCGCCGCNNCCGCCGCTCGCAAAGCTCGCGTCTTTGCCAGACGGCGGCTATTCTTCGGCTGTAAAACCGACGCTTTTTTTGTTATAATAAAGTGTAGCCTATGAATTCAACATCAATACGAAAAGGTTTCACCCTTATTGAATCGCTTGTGGGGGTCGCCGTATTTATGATTATAGCGGTAAGTGTTTATCAAGCATATGCCGCGACGATAAATGCTGTTCGTGTGTCCCGCCTCAAAATTACCGCAACGGCGCTGGCAAACGAACAGTTTGAGATTATCCGGAATCTACCGTATACCGACGTCGGTGTGGTAGGCAGTATTCCGAACGGCCAAGTCCCTCACCTTCAAAATCTGGTTCGCGACAACACCGAGTTCGTTGTAGAAACTACTATACGTAATATCGATGATCCCTTTGACGGCACTATCGGCGGTTCTCCAAATGATCTTTCCCCCGCAGATTACAAACTCGCGGAGTTAGAAATTTCTTGCCCCGCTTGTAGGAATTTTACTACCCTCCATTTTACTACCCAAGTGGGTCCCCGAAATCTCGAGACCGCATCAACGAACGGCGCTCTTTTCGTCCAGGTTTTTGATGCCTCGGGGCAACCGGTATCTGGTGCCGACGTGCATATTGTGAATAATCAAGCAGTTCCTGCGATTGTCATTGATGATACTACTAATAACGATGGACTTCTTCAGATAGTTGACGCGCCGCCAGGAGTTGAAGCCTATGAGATTACTATTTCTAAATCCGGCTATTCAGCTGATCAAACATATCAAACTGGCGCCCCCGGAAACCCCAATCCGACCAAACCCCATGCGACTGTTGCTTTGCAACAGCTAACCCAAATTAGTTTCGCGATTGATCGGACCAGTACACTTGACGTTGCCAGCGTAACGGATACCTGCGGTTCGCTGCCATCAATTGAATTTTCACTCGATAGCTCCAAACTTATCGGTACCAACCCCGATGTTTTAAAATACAGCGCTCCCCACATTACCGACGGCTCCGGCACAAAAACAATATCCGGGCTAGAGTGGGACACGTATAATCTGAACCTTAGCGACGGTTTATATGATCTGGCGGGGGCAGTTCCACTTTTGCCGGTGGCGCTGAATCCGAATACAAATCAGGATTTTAAACTAATTGTTTCACCGAAAGACGTGAGAAGTGTACTTGTGACTGTCAAAGACGCCTCAACGCAACTCCCACTATCTGATGCGACTGTGAGACTCGAGGGTGCGGGTGTCGATGCAACATTGACCACCGGCCGCGGTTTTATCCGTCAAACCGACTGGTCGGGCGGGGCCGGGCAAGACGACTTTACTGACCCGACGCGATATTTTGATTCGGACTGGAATGTGGAAATTAACGATCCCGCCGGCGAATTCCATTTGAGAAAAATATTTGACGAATATGAACCTTCCACCTATCTTATTTCATCCACATTTGATACCGGCTCTGTCAGTAATTTTCATCAAATGCTGTGGCAGCCGCAAGATCAGCCGCCCGACACGGGCCCCGATAGCGTCAAATTTCAGGTTGCCACCAATAATAACAAAACGACCTGGAATTTTTTAGGCCCAGACGGCACGGCCAACACCTATTACACTCTGGCTAATCAAAACCTCAATTCTTTGCATAACGGCGACCGCTATCTTCGCTACCAAGCATTTTTACAGACAGCCAGTACAACCTGGACACCTACTATCTCCGACGCTTCATTTACGTTTACATCTGCTTGCGTACCGCCGGGACAAGTGCTTTTTACTGGCCTTAACACCGGCGACTACACGTTAACGGTCGCCAAGGCCGGCTATCAACCTTTTACCGATACGATTGCCGTTTCTTCTTCATGGCAACAGCACGAAGTCATCTTATCTCCCTAAAATCGCTATGAATTTTTTCAAAAATTACCACAATTCAAAATCGGGTTTTTCAATAATGGAAGTTCTAGTGAGTATATTTATTCTCTCTCTCATAGTACTCGCGGTCTATTCTTTTCAAAAGGACGTTTTTTCGATGAATAGAATTATTTCAGGCAGTTTAACGGCGCAGGAGGAAGCGCGCCGAGCGCTGAAAAGCATGAGCGCGGAAGTACGCACCACTTCCCCTTCCAGCTTGGGCGCTTATGCTATCGCGCAAACAGCGCCATCATCATTTACTTTTTACAGCAACACCGACGACGATTCTTTCAAGGAGCGAGTGCGATATTTTTTGGACGGCACAACCCTTAAAAGGGGAATTATAAAGCCATCGGGCGCGCCGCTGACCTACAATCCGGCAAATGAAACGATAAGCGAATTGGTACATGATGTTGCGAGCGCGGCCACATCAACTTTCAGTTACTATGACGAAAATTACGATGGCGCGACTCAACCGCTCGCTGAGCCGATAGACATTGCTACCGTGCGGCTGGTAAAAATTACTATTGTAATTGATAAAAATTCACAAGCACCTCCCGGGCCCATGACGCTGACCACCCAAATTTCAATGAGAAATCTGAAAGACAATCTATGAAAAAAGACAAGCTAAAATACAATAAAGGTCAAATCCTGGTGGAAGTGATCGTTTTTGGATCAATCGCTATTTATCTTTTGGGCGGGTTTGGGAGTTGGGCCTCATTAAACATCAAGGCCGGGCGGCAGGCATTCAATCGCGAGAGAACTTTGCAAATTGCGGAAGCGGGCATTGACTACTATCGCTGGCATCTTGCGCATGCGCCGACAGATTTTCAAGACGGAACTGGGGGCCCCGGGCCGTATGTTCACGATTTTCGCGACAAAGACGGGAATATAATCGGGCAATTTTCTCTTGATGTCATACCGCCGTCATTAGGTTCTACTTTAGCCACAGTAAAATCCACGGGAAGCATAGCCGGCGATACAGCGCTTCTGCGCACAATTGCGGTGCAATTTGTAAAGCCCTCAATTGCGAAATACGCCGTTGTCGCGAATGATGCTATGAGATTTGGCGCCGGCACCGAAGTATTCGGGCTGATTCATTCAAATCAAGGGATACGTTTTGACGGTCTTGCGCATAATATCGTTGCCAGCGCCGTCGCCGCATACAACGATCCCGATCATTCGGGAGCCAATGAATTCGGCGTACACACGCATGTTGCGCCAATCGACCCCTTGCCGCCCTCTTCCGTTCCTCAACGAACAGATGTTTTTGAAGTGGGCCGGCAATTTCCCGTACCGGCGGTGGATTTTGCAGGAATTACTGCTGACTTGGCGCAGATGAAAACCGATGCCCAAACCAACGGGTTTTACCGTCCGAGCGCGGGAGCGCTTGGGTATCATGTTGTTTTGCGAACCGATGATACTTTTGATCTCTATCGCGTAACAAGTTTAGTAAATCCACCTTCCGGTTGCACTAATATTGCCGGCCAATCCGGATGGGGTACCTGGAGTATTCAAAATCAGCAGCTTATTGGAAATTATCCGTTTCCNNGACAATCCTCCGTTTCGGAAAAATATCATGGTTAACAACGATCTCCTTTACACAAATTACGACGGCTCCGACGTCATCGGCCTTATTGCGCAAGGCAATATTAATGTGGGTTTGGTAAGCGAAGACGATTTGCGGATTGACGCGGCACTCATCGCCCAAAACGGACGCGTGGGAAGACATTACTATCGTTCTCCTAGCGGCGGTTCGCAACGATGTTCTCCGAATCATATAAGACAGACGATTACGCTTTGGGGTATGATCGCAACCAATCAGCGATATGGTTTCGCGTATACGGACGGAACCGGCTATCAGACACGCAATCTCAATTATGACGGAAATTTGCTTTATGGTCCACCGCCGAGTTTTCCGTTAACCTCCGATCAATACGTCACTCTCACTTGGGGAGAAGAATAACCGCCGTCTTACAAAGACGCGAGCCGTCCGAAGTCCCGCCGCCCATCAATCGCTTAGCCCAAAACCCGAAAGTGAAATTCTGGTACCGCTACCGGGAATCGAACCCGGGTTACGTGGATGAGAACCACGTGTCCTAACCACTAGACGATAGCGGCATATTTTGGCTATTAGTTAATACAATTAGCTCATTTAAAATAGATGTAAAAGGCACTATGGTCAAGAGACCCGTCTTGGCCACTCGCTCCTCGCCACTAGCCATTCGTACTATTGGCTAGGAACTAGGAACTAGCCGCTAAATTACAGCCACGGTTTCCCCTGCCGCACTAACAACTCACCCGCTCGGGCTGGTTCGGCCATTAACATTTTAACGGCTTTTTCCAGCCTAACCCCTTGGGAACCTTTAACTAAAATTATATCATGCTCGGAAATTTTATTGCGCAAATACTCGCCGGCCTCCTCGGCCTTGGCAAAGTGATTATAATGGTCGGGGTTAAAACCAGCCGCCCCGGCGCCGCGGCCAATGTCGCGCGACCGCTCCCCGACGGTTACTAAATAATCAATACTTAAATCAACTACCTCCGCCCCTAACTGCCGATGCAAACCTTCACTATCAAGGCCTAGTTCCAGCATATCCCCTAATAAAGCCCAGCGGCGCCCGCCTTTAGTGTCCGGCCAGGCGGCCAGTGACCGTACCGCCTCACTGGCTGCTAGGGGCGAGGAATTATAACTATCATCAATTACCCAAGTTTTTTTTATGCCCGACAGCAGCTTCATGCGGCCTGGAGGAAAAACAATATTTTTTAGAACCTCGGATACTGCCACTGAATTAACCCCCATATTAACCCCCACCGCGGCCGCGGCTAAGGCAATATTTATTTGGTGCTGACCTAATATTTTTGGTAATAACAGCGGCGTGCTGCTGCCGCCAAAATGAAGTTTAAAACTTAAACCTTGCACCGCCCCGGAATTATCGCGGCTGATAGCAACGCCGTCGGCCCAAATATCAGCGCTGTGGTCAAAGCCAAACCACACTACTCGCGCCGGCAACTTATCAGCCAATTTACGCAAACGCATATCTTGATAATTTAAAACTACCAAACCGGTCTTGGGCACAGCTTTGGCTAACTTGCCTTTTTCCTGTGCTACCTGATCCACGGTTCCCAAAAATTCCAAATGCACCGCCGAGGCAGCGGTTATCACGGCCACGTCGGGGCGTACGATGGATAATAAATAATCCATGTCACCAAGGTGGTCTACTCCCATTTCCAAAACCAAAACCTCGGGGTAGCTTACCTCACGAACCAGTAAATTTTTAACCGCCCGCGCAAAAATTCCCAGCCAGGCGGCGGGGTTGCGATAGCCAGAATCAGGCGCGCCAATGATGGTGAGCGGCAAGCCGATTTCATTATTAAAATTTTTATTGGTTTGTCGAACTTGGTACTTAGTGCCCAACACGGCCGCCACCGCTTCTTTGGTTGAGGTTTTGCCCACCGAACCGGTAATACCAACAACCCGCGGACGATATTTTTTTATAGTCGCCCGCGCCAATATTTTTAAAATAAACTGTAAAATTCTTCTCATAATTACTTAACGTCTCGCTCGGGCGGCACCTCTAAATAGTTTAACAAGAACTTAGCCACCTGACCAAATACTGGTGCGGCCGTACTTTCCGCAAATTTAACATCCTTAGGGTTGTCAATCTTCACTAACATCACAAACCGGGCATTATCCACCGGCGCAAAGCCAATAAATGTGCCGATGGTTATGTGGGGGTCGTAGCCGGCCCGATCTTTCAACGCTACTTGGGCGGTGCCGGTTTTACCAGCCACATAGTAGCCAGGTACGGCCGCGCGCCGGCCGTGAGTGCCCTCGACTACCTGAACCATCATTCCGGCCAGCGTTCGGGCCGTGGCTGGCGATAACACTTGCCTAACTTCCTGGGTTTCAGTCTTTTTTTTATTGCCATCGGCATAAATAACTTCATCAACTATATACGGCCGCGCTAACCGGCCTTGATTGGCAATGGCGCCATAGGCCGCCAGTAACTGCAATGGCGTGGTGGTAATGCCTTGGCCGAATGAAGCGGTGGCCAAATAAATTTCCTTTCCCCCATAAATCGATTTGATATTTCCCCTGGCTTCAGCCGGCAAAGCAATGCCGCTGATTTCGCCGAAGCCAAAATCCTCCACAATTTTTTTAAAATTATCGGCCCCCGCCTGCCGCATGGCAAAAATAGCGCCAGTGTTAAGTGAATTTTCCAGCACCGCCGTCATGGTTTGCGTGCCGTGAGCTTCCAAGTCGGAATTTTTTAAAATGTCCGGTCCAATTTTGACTTGCCCCTCGTCTTCATAAGTCGTGTCAGGGGTTAGTTTATTGTATTGCAAACCGGCCGCCATGGTTATGGGCTTAAATACCGAGCCAGGTTCATAAGCCGCGGAAACCACCGGATTAGAAAACACGCCAATATCCGAAGCCTCGCGATAGTTATTGGGATCAAAGCTCGGCGCATTGCACAAAGCTAATATAGCGCCGGTGGCCGGATTCATAATTATTAAACTGCCGCTATCGGCGCCATGCCGCTTAACCGCTTCGGTCAGCGCCCCGCAGGCTTGAGTTTCGATGTTAATATCTATAGTCAAAATCAGATCGGCGCCGTCCTCAGCCCGCACAATATCTCGCTTGCCCAAAGCTATCAAACTGCCGGCCACATCTTTTTCTGCTTTCAAATACCCCAACTTACCCCCTAACTCACGTTGCCAGGCGCCCTCCACACCATACTGCCCGACTCGTAGACTTCCGTCATAACCTAAAAATCCCAACGCTTGACCCATGCCATCCAGCGGCACGTAATATCTTTGCAGCTGCGGGGTAAAATGAATACCTGGTAAATTCAAAGCCTTAATTTCCTCGGCCAGTGAATCATCAATAAATTCTTGAATTGGCTCATACGGATCATCAACCTTACTAACTTTAGCCAACAATTCTTCTTTATCAATATCTAACAACAAAGCCAATTTATCCGCGACCGTCTCGGGCGCGGTAATTTCGGCGGGTACGGCGTACAACAGCTGCGAATCTTTATTGATTACCACCGGCGCCAAACCATCGACCGCCAAATTATCTTTAGCAAAAATTTCTCCTCTAATCGGGGTAAGCTCCGACAAAACATCATGCTGGCCCGCGGCTTGTTTTTCGTACCAATCGTGAAGTAATACCTGCAACTGAAACAATCGCACCAACACTAAAATTAAACCAATCAAAAAAACTAGCTTTACCACCACTAGTCTCTTGTCTATATAATCGCCGTGTCCCATGCCAAGCGCAAGGCCTTTGGCCAAAATTACCTTACCGCTACCCCGCTGGTCGGCACCACTCCGCTTAAGTATTGCACCCGTTCTACCGCCACAAACTTCGACAACTCGGCCGAGGTTTTAATAGTATCTAACGATTTACGCGTTGATAAATCGGCCTGGCGTTCATTAACTTGGCGCTCTAACTCCGCCACTTTCCGCTCTAATACCTTGATGGCAAAGCCTTTGGTTGATATATCGTTGGTCTGCACCACATAAGCCACCAGTAAACTGGCTAATGTTATTGCCAAAAACACGCCCCAAACTCGGCGGGTTTTACTGTTTTTGTGATTTGCGGCTTTAGATAAGCCAACCTTGTATACTGTCATATTTTTTTGTTTTTATATTTTGGCCGCTACCCGTAACCGGGCGCTACGACTGCGCGGGTTAGTTCTAATTTCTTGGTCCGTAGGCTTAGTGACGCCACGGGAGATTAATTTTAATATAGCTTTGTGTCCACATTTACAAACCGGCACCTCGGGCGGACACAGACAATCTTTACTGGCGCGGGCAAAAAAATTTTTAACTATTCTATCTTCACCGGAATGAAAGCTGATTACGGCTAAGCGCCCACCCGGCTTTAGTATGTTAACGGCTACGGGTAAAACTTTAGTTAACTCTTCCAACTCCTGGTTGGTAGCTAGGCGCAGCGCTTGCCATACCCGCGTGGCGGGGTTAAGCTTGCCCACCTGCCGTCGATACACCGCGGCCACCGCCGACCGTAAATCGTCAGTGGTTTTTAAGGGTGCCACTTGCCTTTGCTTAACGATACTGCGGGCAATGGCTTTGGCCCGCGGCTCATCACCTAAATTTTTAAATATCTCGGCTAATTTCTCGGCCGTTGCTGTATTCAAAATGTGTTCAGCAGTAACGGTAGTCTGGGGGTTATATCTAAAATCTAACTGCCCACTCGCGTTAAAAGAAAATCCTCTACTAGTGTCAGCCAATTGGTCGGCTGACCAACCAAGATCCAAAAGGATGGCAGCCACAGGCTCAAAGTTAAAACGTTGGACATATTTTTGTATGGCGCTAAACCAGCTATTTATTAAAATTAATCTTTGATCATTAAAAAATTTTTGTTTAATTAGATTTATGGCTTTGGGGTCGGCGTCAATCCCCATTACTTGCCCGGTTGGTCCGACGGCGTTTAATAAGCCGGCCAAATGCCCGCCGCCGCCGGCGGTGCCATCTATCACCTTATCGCCGGGCGCTAAGTTTAGCGCCGACAAAACTTCGTGGTACAGTACGGGCTCGTGACGCGAAGCCATATGATTTTAAACAGCCATATGATTTTAAACTCCGAGGTCACCCAAGGTTTCGGCTATAGCCGTGCTAGTTTTTTCAGTGCCTCTTTTATAACTATTCCAACTCGCCTCATCCCATAATTCCAACCGTGAATACAACCCCGCCACCACCACTGATTTTTTTAAACCAGCATAGTGCCGTAAATAATCGGGCACTAACATTCTACCCTGATTATCTATTTCCACATCCATTGCGCCAGCCAACATCATTCGGGCAAAAGCGCGGGTAGAAGCTTTGCCGATTGGCAATTTGGATAATTTATCAGCCAACTTTAACCAGGCTGGCCGTGGGTATAAAAACAAACACTTATCAATCCCCCTGGTTACCACCGCCCCCTGGCCTAATTCTTGGCGAAGTTTAACCGGAATCTGAATTCTGCCTTTATTATCAATGCTGTGCGAATATTCGCCAATGAACATACCCCGTATATCAACTTCGCTCCGCAAATCTAAACGAGCGAGTAATTAATTATGAACAAAATATATGAGAAACTAAACATTAATTTAGGAAAATAGTGTTTTGCGGGCGAGTTTAAGCGAAGTTGTATATCGGGGCATAAAACTTGCCCGAGGGCCAAAAAAACTGTCGTAATAAATTAGTTATCCACTTTTAGAGATACTTATCCCCACTTTTATCCACACTCACCCACTATAACTCCATTTTACACCACCCAGGACCAAGTGTCAATTTATTGTCAATAGGCTAAATACAATAAGAAAACCGCCAGCTGTCAAAT
>DOPF01000004.1:328-3297 GCA_003512705.1 Patescibacteria group bacterium | reverse complement strand
AATAGCAGTGGGGGCAGCGAACCTGAGCCGGAAACACCACCTCATAATTCTGCTCCATGGACGCCACCGTTAGAACCCCAAGTTGGAGAAGTGGTAATTAATGAATTGGTTTCTGATCCAGTGGACGGCGGTCAAGAATGGATAGAACTTTATAACCGTTCAGATCGTACGATAAACTTGTCTGACTTCACAATTAGCGAAGGAAGCGGCGCTGTTACAACTTTGTCTGGCTCGCTTGGAACTTATGAATCTAGCCGCTACTTTGTAATTTACTCACCCAAAGGTAATTTGAACAACGCTGGAGATGTTTTGTATTTAAATTATAAGGAAACGTTAATCGATCAAGTAACTTACGGCAACTGGGATGATGGCCAAACAACCGATAACGCACCTACAGCGCCCGATCCCCATAGCTTGTCGCGCCTACCGGATGGGGTAGATACTAATAACGATGCGGTTGATTTTAGTAAAGCAACGCCAACGCCCGGAACAAAGAATATCTTAGCTTCGTCTACAACTGATGACGCGACTACAGAAACTCCTAACGGCGCGGTAACATCAAGCGGCCAATTATCTTTTAATGAATTATACCCCAACCCACCCCTTGGTGATTTACAAAATGAGTTTATTGAGTTAATTAATCTATCTGGCGAAACTATAGATTTAACTGGCTGGAGTGTGAGTGATGATATTACTACCTATATAATTTCACCGCTAAATTTCACTTCAACTTATATTCCACCCCATCAAATATTTCTTCTTCCCCGACCCATAACCGGCATTGCTTTAGACAATAGTAATGACGAAAAAATTACCTTGCGCTCGCCCGATGGAAAATCTGTGGCTACGGCTAGCTATTCCGGACCAGCGGTTGAGGGGTTGTCTTGGACTCGAGACGATAATGGTGAATGGTTGTGGTCCACTATCGCTACACCAGGAAAAAATAATAACATTAAACCTTTGAATAAATCACCCCTAATCTACTGGGAACTGCCCGAAGAATTAGAACTTAACATTCCCTTGATATTTGACGCTTCCGACACGGTTGACCCTGATGGCGACCACCTTACTTTTACCTGGGACTTTGGCGATAATTTTTATACCAATGTCATTACACCAACACATGTTTATTCACAATCTGGCAAATACACCCTAACTTTAACTGTTACTGATAATCAAGGTGGGGCTAGTACAAAAACAAAAACCTTAACTCTAGGAAATATCAGCGCTAACAGCGCGACTAATGCCTTGGCATCTAATAATGTTTCAGCAGCTAAAACAGACGCGACAACTTATTCCGATTTAGATACCATAAAAAATTTATCTTCGCGCACTAAAGTAACCACGGTCGGTGTAGTAGCGGTAAGCTCGGGCACATTTAACAAAGATTTATTTTTAGCTGGTTCGGGGCTGCAACTTTATTTAAATAATGGTTCGTGGCCTGAATTTGTTCCCGGCGACCGGGTACAAGTAACCGGTACGGTTTCCCAAACTAAAGCTTACGGCAGTAGGCTGTTGGTGGCGCAGGTGCAAGATATTAAGTTGCTTGAAAAAACTTCCGCACCGCCAGCTAAAGAAATGAGCATTAGTGATTTATCCGAAGATTATGAGGGCTGGCTAATACAGGTTGAAGGTGAAGTTACTAGAAAAGATAAAACCTCGGTTACACTTTTAAATAACGACCAAATACTTAAAGTTAATTTTAAAAATAACGGGCCCTGGCCAGACTTAGCTGTGGGCAGCCAAGTATCAGCCACGGGATTTTTAGTGTTGACTAATGGTGAATTTAGGCTGTGGCCACGCGACGCCGATGATGTAGTTTTGGCATCGGCAGCGGCTTCAGGTGAAGTGGCCGGCGTCAGTGATATTGTAATTGAACCAACCAATAACAATTGGTTAGGCTATTTTTTTATCGCTCTAGCAGTATTGATAATCTTGGCCGGCTGGTGGTGGGAAAAGCACGGCCGACCTAAGCCAGTGGAATTGTGGCAAAAAATTTGGAATAAAGGCAAAAGCCGCGCAATTAACTAGGGTAATTTATCAGCATCTCTGCCTGACCTGCGGGTGGAGACTCTTTGAGTGAATAAAAAAGAGGCGGACACTGGAGTTTCCAGGCCGCCTCGGCGATGTGTATCGTCTGTTCCCCTCGCTTAGGGGAAGGAGGTACCCGCGCCCACTGATTTCCCACCAACCCGGCGCGGCTCGACAGACGGCGAGTATATGGAGGTTGGTGGGCGCTTAAAGAAATAATTTTTATCTTTATCCGTTATATAAGATAATAGGCAATACTTTAAAAGTCAATAGCCATTAAACCCAAGTTAAGTTATAATAAATTTACTAATAATTAACTAACAAAAAGTCTATGCTAAACTTACGCAAAAGCCTTCTGATTGGCGGAATCGTAGCGATTATGGTTTTAACCGTAACGTCGATAATGCCAATTAAGTTTCTTCGTGCGGACGAAAGTTCCAGTCAAGAAGAGGTGGTAACTGAATCTTCAGACCAACCTCTGGAACGGCAGGCCAAGCTTCGCCGTTCGTGGGTCGTATACCGCGAAGTTAATTCAACCACGATTTATGCTTTAACTAAAAATAAAACCAAGCGCGCCATTCAAACCTTGGATTTCTTTACAGCTTTTAATGCCAACTACCTTATTAAATTAGTCAAGGAAGGNNGACTTTATTAAAGCCCCAGGGATGTACCGATTGGTAAAGGTAGCGGGCAACCCAGCTGTGTATTTAATAACTCCGGATGGCAAAAAACGCGTCATTATCGCCGCTGGAGTCTTCCATCGTTTTGGTTGGCAATTTAGAGATGTAGAAACTATTTCTCAAACCGAACTTAATTCCAACGCCACTGATACTTCAATTACCGATAATACGGTTTTTGATGAAGAGGTGGAGGTAGAGGGTACTCATAAACGGCAGGAGCGGGAACGGTTATCAGAAAGATTAAACCTCTTAGGTAAA
>DOPF01000004.1:0-307 GCA_003512705.1 Patescibacteria group bacterium | reverse complement strand
TCTAGACGAAGAAGTAGAAGATTAATATCACAGCCATCAAACACGCCCCGGCAGCCGGGGCGTGTTTTTTTTAATTAAAAAACCATCGGCGTATATTCAACCGATGGCTCTAAGCAATACTCGTTGTTCGAGTTTTACGTTTTTAAAATCATGGTAAGGTCACCGACCTCGGCAACTGGAAACGCCGCGCGGCGCTCCAAATTATTCCAAAAGGCGCGCCTTATCTTAGGCCAGCGTCGCACCACTGATTCGATAGACCAACCATGCGCTTGTTGGGCTAAAAAATTGGCCATTTCATACTGGGCAG
>DOPF01000001.1 GCA_003512705.1 Patescibacteria group bacterium | reverse complement strand
TTGTTAAATTGCCGTTTGAAAACTATCATTGACAAGTCAACTCTATTATAGTATAGTGGTAGTCAGCTTTAGACTGGATTTTAGTCTATTTTTGTTTCTGTAAATTATACTCAATCTATGGAAAAAATTATTCAAATTAGCACCATCGTAGTTTCGGTACTACTAATTATTAGCATTTTGCTACAAAATCGTGGTGCCGGACTCGGGGGTATTTTTGGCGGCGAGGGCAATATTTACCGCACCAAACGCGGCGCGGAAAAAGTAATATTCATCGCCACTATCGTGCTAGCCGTTACTTTCTTTGGCTTGGCACTGGCTAGATTATTCTTAATTTAAGTTAATATTAGTAATTTAAAACAACTTGGCCGCAGCCTGTGGTTAAAATTGCGCGTGGCCATTAAACGCTTCCGGCGCGCGGTATTTAAATCTACCGCTGGTATTCCCAGCGACGATGCTAATGCCGCCACCATTCGACCAACTTGGCAGCAAATAAAGCTATTGCCTAAAATTTTATCGCGTCCAGAAACATATTGGGTACTGGCCCTGACCATAATTCTCGTGGTTTCTTTAGGTACTTTGGGATTTAGATGGTACTTACGTCACACCGAATTAGCGCCTAAAGTCGGCGGTGAATACAGTGAGGGTATAGTCGGAAGCCCCCGCGCTATTAATCCAGTTTACGCCTCGGCCAACGAGGTTGATATTAGTCTCACCGAGCTTTTGTTCGCCGGGCTGTTTCGTGCCAGCGGCCGCGAATTGGTAAGCGACTTAGCCGAGTCTTACACTATTTCCGACGACGACAAAACTTATCAAATTACCATTCGCCCCAACCTTAAATGGTCGGATGGGGAACCTTTAACAATTGATGACGTCATTTTCACTATTAACGCCATTAAAGATCCAGCGGTTAAAAGTACTTTAGCTGACCAATTTAGACGCGTAGTGGCCAGTAAAGTAGATGACCATACGGTTAAGTTAGAATTATCCGAAACTTATTCACCTTTTTTAACTTTATTAACCTTTGGCATTCTACCCGAACATATCTGGCAAAATGTTCAGCCGACTAATTTTTTACTGGCCGACTTTAATCTTAAACCAATTGGCAACGGTCCCTATGTTTTTAAATCATTTACCAAAGACCGACAAGGTGGGTTAAGAAATTACATTCTAGAACAGAATACTAATTACCACGGCTTTAAACCGTATTTGCAGAAAATTACTTTTAAATTTTATCCCGATATGGAAACGGGTTTGCAGGCGCTACAGGATGGCAATATTGACGGGCTGGGCGGTCTGCCCCGCGGGAGCAAATCAAAAGTAAACTTACGCCGGTACAATTTGTATCAATTTACCTTGCCGCAATACACCGCCATATTTTTCAACCCGCAAGCCAATGAAATTTTAAAAAATAAATCTATCCGACGGGCTTTGGTTATTGGTCTAAACCGCCCCGATATTATTGACCAGGCCTTGGCCGGCCAAGGCAAATTGGTTGATGGCGCAATTCCCGAGGGCGCGCTGGGCTACACTGAGGAAATAAAAAAATACGCCTTTGACCCCGGCTGGGCGGGGGAACTTCTGGAACAGGCCGGCTGGAAAAAAGCCGCCGATGGATTCAGATACAAAGGTGAAAACAAACTGGCCTTAACCTTAACTATCCCAGAACGCGACGAATACATTCAAGTCGGCAATATGATTCGCGATTATTGGAACGGTTTGGGAATTGAAACCACTTTGCAAGTTGTACCGACGTTTAGTTTACAATCGGAAATCATAAATCCGCGGCAGTACCAGGCTTTGGTCGCTAGCGAAATTATGGGCATAGACCCCGATCCTTACCCATTTTGGCATTCATCTCAAAATGTAGCACCGGGATTAAGCTTGTCGCTGTTTATAAATGAAAATATGGATAAATTCTTGGAGCGGGCTCGGCAAACAGTTGAATCTAGCTTAAGGGCTAAAGAATATGCTGATTTTCAAAATGTATTAGCCGAAGAAATCTACGCTATTTTTCTTTATAGCCCAGTTTACCAATATGTATTACATAAAGATATTAAAGGACTAGATATTACCGATATCAGCCAGCCAGCTGATCGGCTAACTGATATTACCAGCTGGTACCGACTAACTGAACGCCGCTTCAAATAAAATAATATACGCCGGGGTGGCGGAACTGGTATACGCGCTAGCCTTAGGAGCTAGTTCTCGCAAGAGATTGGAGGTTCGAGTCCTCTCCCCGGCACGTAAATAACACGCGCCCCCCTCATCAGCGGGATTCCCACAAGAGATTGAGGGTTCTCCGCCACCTTAATTAATATTTTAAATGAAGGCGGATCCCGCCGCAGGCGGGAGACTCCCTCCTCCGGCACCAAGTCGTGTAATTAGTAATTAGTAGTTTGTAATTAGATATTTTTAATTTTGCATTTTAAATTTTAATTTTATTATTGTGGACATAAAACTTTTTGAATCAACTAAAACTTCCTCTGGCGGCGGACGGCGGCGTCGGTTTAGCCGCGGCCGGAAAGATCGTCGCCCCGGACAAGGGCCGACCTCAAATCAACAGCCCTTTTCCCCTTCTGCGCCTAAACAGAATTTTACTCACCCAACGCCAAAAGGTGAGCCAAAATTACGCATTATCCCCTTAAGCGGACAGGAAGAGGTGGGCCGCAACATGACCATATTTGAATATGGTAATGATATTTTAATTTTAGACATGGGTCTGCAATTTCCGGAAGAAGACATGCCGGGGGTTGATTACATTATTCCCGATATCCGTTACTTACGCGGTAAAGAAAAGAATATCCGCGGTGTTATTTTAAGCCACGGCCATCTTGACCACATCGGCGCCCTACCCCACCTTATGCCCAAACTCGGCTGGCCCACAGTTTACGCCAGTAAAATGACTTTAGCTTTGGTGCGCCGACGTTTAGAGGAATACAGACTAGAACGCCAATTAAAATCCTACGAGATAAAATCGGTCAGTGAAAATTTGCGGCTGGGAAATTTTAGGATAAATTTTTTCGACGTCACCCATAGCATTATGGACGCTCTGGGCATTATTATTCAAACCCCCGAAGTTAATATTATCCACCCCGGCGACTGGCGTTATGACTTAGAGCCAGTATCGGGACGAGCCACTGATTTTTCACACCTATCGCGATGGCATACACCATCAACCCCATCTCTTTTAATGATGGAAAGTTTAGGGTCTACCAAAGAAGGTCATCAAATGACGGAAAAGGTTGTTTACAATAATATAAAAAACCTAATTGCCAAAGCTCCGGGCCGAATGATTATTGCTACCTTCTCCTCGATGGTTGAACGGGTGGCCTGGATAATCGAGATAGCCGAAAGTATGGGCAAAAAAGTGGCGCTGGATGGCTACTCCATGAAAACTAATATTGATATCGCTAAACAAGTTGGCTACGTTAAATTTAAACCCAGCACACTAATTGATATAAAAAAGGCTCGCGACTATCCTGATAATAAAGTAGTGATAGTTTGCACCGGCGCGCAAGGAGAAGACCGGGCGGTATTAATGCGTATCGCCAACCGCGAGCATAAACACGTAAAACTTCAACGCTCGGATACTATTATATTCTCGTCTTCAGTTATCCCGGGCAACGAGCGCACCATCCAGCGACTTAAAGATTCACTCTATCGACAGTGCGACAATGTCGTGCACAAAGAAATTATGGGCGTCCACAGTGGCGGCCACGCTTTTATTGAAGACATTAAACTACTACTTCGGCAAGTTAAGCCAAAATATTTTTTTCCAGTTTATGCCAATCACTATTTGCTGCGCGAAGGCGCCAAGGTGGCGGAATCCATCGGCTTCCCCAAAAATAATATTTTTATATTAGACAACGGCAGCGTGGCGGANNGTGGGTGATGTTTCCCAAGTGGTAATTCGTGATCGGCAGATATTAGCCGGTGACGGTATGTTGGTGGTGGTGGCGACGGTAGATGGAAAAACTGGCGCGCCGGTCGGCAGTCCGGATATTATTTCACGAGGATTTGTTTATATGAAAAGTAACAAAAAATTAGTGGAAGAAACCCGGGCCAAAGTTAAGCAAATTATAAAAACTGAATCAGCCAAGCCCGCCGCCAATGATATTTATTTAAAGGATAAATTGCGCAACGACATTGGCCAATTCTTGTACCACAAAACCCAGAGGCGGCCAATGATATTACCTGTTATAATAGAGGTATAAACTTATGACCTTACCAGCCAGTAAAACCATCTTCTCCGGCATACAGCCTTCCGGCGAGCTGCATATAGGCAATTATCTGGGGGCTTTACAAAATTGGGTACTACTGCAAAAAGATAACAACTGCTATTTTTGCATTGTGGATTTACACGCCATTACCGTGCCTTATGAGCCCAAGGAATTACCTGATAAAATTTATAACTTAGCTCTTGATTACTTGGCGGCTGGCATTGACCCTGATAAATCTACTTTGTTTATTCAATCACAAGTTCCCGCTCACGCCGAACTCGCCTGGCTGTTAAACACTATAACCCCAATGGGCGATTTGGAGCGCATGACTCAATATAAGGATAAATCNNATCAATACCAGCACTTGGAACTTACCAGGACTTTGGTACGAAAATTCAACAACACTTTTGGAGATTATTTTAAAGAACCAAAAACCTACGGGGCTTCGGTGCCACGAGTAATGTCACTTTTAGATCCAGCTAAAAAAATGGCCAAATCTGCAGGCACTGGTCACTATATTGCCCTAGCCGACAGTCCCGACGTAGTTAGAAAAAAAATCGCTAAAGCTGTAACCGATGAAGGTGGCGCTACACCGAATCAAAAATCCGGCGGCCGAAATTTACTGGATTTATTTAAAAATTTATCTAGCGACCGAGCCAAGAAAAAAGAACTAGAAGAACTTTATCAAAATGGCGAACTTAAATATTCTGAATTTAAACCGCTACTGGCCGAAACTATTATTGAGATATTAAAACCAATTCAGGGCAAACGCGCTGAGCTGGCAGATGATCCGAAAAAGATAAAGGATATTTTAGAACAGGGACGAGAAAAAGCGGCTGTGGTAGCCAATAAAACCCTGNNCAAAGCAGCGGCGGTGGCAAATAAGACATTACAAGAAGTAAAAGAAAGAATGGGGCTTATATAATATTAGCTTATCCTAATGAAGATAACCCCACAATTTGGTGGTGGTTTTATTTATTATCATATAACTTGAGGGCTTGACTTTTTAACAATATAGAGCTACAATAAGCTGTTCTTTGAAAATATAAGTGGTTCAGAATATACCTATGAGATGAGCGTTTTGGGCACCCTAAACTCGGCTCCTAAGACGCTCGTCTCATAGAAGAGATGGGACCGCAACCCCGCGGATAGGGGTAATTTACTCTCTAAAGTCCTTGAAAGACAAAGGGAGAATAAAACAAAGGAGAAAGTGCCATGAAAAGCACAAACCCAAGCGGTCTTTGGACCGCAGGCTATGGAGAGGTCGGCGCAACTCTCAAATCACTGGAAGATAACGGCGTTACAATCGAACATCTTGCTCGGTTGCGATCAGACGAAACCTATGCCAAGCGAGTGGCCGAGTTCATGCTTCGTGGCGGTATCGAAGGTTCGATCCACCACAAGCTCGCTC